>JAEDHF010000061.1 GCA_016297165.1 Oscillospiraceae bacterium
CAGAAAGGATGATTCAGATGGCATCATATGAAAAAAGAGGCAACTCTTACAGGATAAAAGCGTCCTGCGGTTACAATGCACAGGGCAAGCAGGTGTTCCAGCGTATCACATGGACACCGCCGGAGGGAATGACAGAAAAGCAGATTGAAAAGGAGTTGAACAGACAATGCGTTCTATTTGACGAGGAATGCAAGAAAGGATTTGTGGTTGCACCCGTTAAGTTTGAGCAGTTCGCAGAGCAGTGGTTCGAGGAATATGCAAATCATAATCTCAGAAATACAACCCTGACACGCTCACGCCAGCTAACGAAAAGAGTATATGCGGCGATAGGACATATCAGACTGGACAAGCTGAATGCAAGAGTAATTCAGCGGTTCATCAACAGTCTGACTGCGGAAGGCACTAATCAGAATACGGGAAAGGGTCTTGCAAAAAAGACGATGGTGCATTACCTGTCCTTTATCTCAACAGTGCTTGACTACGCAATTAAAATGGATATGCTGTCGGCAAACCCCTGCCGAAAGGTTACAATTCCGAAAGGAGATGTAAAAGAACGCAAGGTTTATACCATTGAAGAAACGGAAAAGTTCTTTGAACTCCTTCGAAAAGCGCCTTTAAAGTATCGGGTATTCTTTACCCTCGTTATCTATACGGGCATGAGGCGAGGCGAAATGCTTGGTTTAGAATGGAAGGACATAAACTTTGAATCGGGAGTAATTCATATTCAGCGTACCTCCAACTACACAAAATCAAAGGGCATTTATACCGATGATACAAAAACCAAAGGCTCCAACCGATATGTGAAGGTGCCGCAGGATATTATCGAACTGCTGAAAAGCTATCAGAAAACTCAGGCAAACGAGTTCCTTGAAATCGGTGACAAGTACGTTGAAACTGACAGGCTCTTCACAAAATGGGACGGGCAGCCTATGAATCCGCAGACACCATATGGCTGGCTGAAGGAATACTGTGAGGAAAATAACTTCCCGTTTTATGGCGTGCATACCTTCAGGCACTTGAACGCCAGCCTTCTGATCGGCGCAGGAATTGATGTGGCAACCGTTTCCGGAACCCTCGGACATAGCTGTCAGACCACAACTTTATCAGTGTATAGTCACATGTTCAAGGAATATCAGGTTAAAGCCTGCGATGCAGTAGCCAACGCATTAAGCTTTAATAAGAGCGTCTCTTAGTAAAAAATCCGAAGCAGAGAAATCCGCTTCGGAGGTACATACCAAAATAAAGACCGGGATAAAGACCAAAAAATACCGTAAGAATCCCATTAAACCGCAGAAAAACAAGAATAACCACAGGTAACCATAAGACCCAAATAAGTCCCATCGAGCATTTTCCCGAAAAACAAAAACCTCGTAAACGGCTTTATAAAGCCATTTACGAGATTAGAAGCTGGTGACCCGTACGGGAATCGAACCCATGATTCCGCCGTGAAAGGGCGATGTCTTAACCGCTTGACCAACGGGCCGTTTTATGGTGAGCCACCCGGGAATCGAACCCGGGACACCCTGCTTAAAAGGCAGGTGCTCTGCCGCCTGAGCTAGTGGCTCATCACAAGAACATTGATATTATATCAGAAAAGCCCTCTCTTGTCAATACTTTTTTCGCTTTTTTATAATATTTTTCACGATTTCGATAGCAATATACCTGCACAAAAAAGAACAGGTTTTATTTTCGTACAGATAAAGCTTTGCGGAAGAATTCCTGCACAGAAAGTAATAAAAACAATAAAAACAACCCCCTTTATCGGCTTCGGGTAAGCGTCAATAGCCAATAAAAGGGGATTTTGTTTAGTTACTCATGCTATTTATTAAAGACCGCAGAGCTCCTTTGTATCTCTTGCGATAAGAAGCTCTTCGTTGGTTGGAACAACCCATACCTGAGTCTTAGAGTCCTCGGTAGAAATCTTTACGAATTCGCCTCTTGTCTTAGCGTTAAGCTCTTCGTCAAGCTTGATACCGAAATATTCCATATTTTCGCAGGCGCCGGAACGTACCTTGTCGGCATTTTCACCGATACCGCCTGTGAAGATAACTGCGTCAAGACCGCCCATAGCCGCAGTATAGGAGCCGATATACTTCTTAATTTCGTAGTTGAGCATTTCGCCAACGAGAGCGGCATGGCCTTCGCCCTTAAGAGCGGCAGCTTCGATATCTCTGTTATCGCTGGAGATACCGCTTAAGCCGAGGAAGCCGGACTTCTTGTTGAGGTAGTCGCTCATCTGGTCGGGGGAGAGACCGAGCTTCTTAGCCACGAAGGTAACCGCAGAAGCGTCAACACAGCCGGAACGTGTGCCCATAATAACGCCGTCAAGGGGAGTAAAGCCCATAGAGGTATCAACAGACTTACCGCCGTCAACAGCCGTAATAGAGGAGCCGTTTCCGAGGTGGCAGGATACAATCTTAAGGTCCTTGATGTCCTTACCGAGCTTTTCTGCGAGAGCGGCGGTAACGAAACGGTGGGAAGTACCGTGGAAGCCGTACTTTCTTACGTGGAACTTTTCGTAGCATTCATAAGGCATACCGAACATAAATGCCTTTTCGGGCATTGTCTGGTGGAAAGCGGTATCGAAAACTACACACTGGGGAACGTTTTCGGGGATAACCTTCTTACAAGCCCATAAAGCGAGAGCGTGGGGGTGGTTATGTACGGGAGCGAGCTCGGAGAGATCGTCGATTTTCTGAATAACCTCGTCGGTAACGAGAGTTGTCTTGCTGAATACTTCGGCACCCTGGACGATTCTGTGACCTACTGCGGCGATTTCGTCCATGCCTTTGATAACTGCTGCTTCGCCTGTTGTAAGTACCTCAACAACCTTTTCAAAAGCCTCTGTGTGGGTAGGGAAGGTGCAGTCTGCCTCATAAACCTTGCCTGTGTGGGCAGTATGCTTAATGTGGCCGTCGATACCGATTCTTTCGCAGTTACCCTTAGCGAGCACCTTTTCATCGGTCATCTCGATAAGCTGATACTTAAGGGAAGAACTGCCTGCGTTAATTACGAGTATGTTCATTTTTTGAAATTCCTTTCGGTTAAAATAAATATTACCTCATAATTTTATACCAAAACGAGAAAAAAATCAAGTCTTTTCAGCTAATTTGTAGAAATATTAACCATATTTTCTTAAATATACTTGATAATATCCTGATTATGTGCTATACTGCATAGTGCGACACAACTGAATATTGTAATCCGTATTAGTGTACACTTTTTTGACAGCTGATAAACCCTCCTCACATACCTTCATTTCCCCCGCATTTTTTTGCGGGGGATTTTTATAAATTTTGCAAAAACAAGTTGAAAATTTTTGAGATATCTGCTATAATCAAAGTGGAGATAAGCATTTATGCGAAAGGACGGTAATAACAATGAAAATCTGCGGAATTGTAGCGGAATATAACCCTTTTCATAACGGCCACCGTTATCATATCGAGAAAACCCGTGAGCTTTACGGCGCTACCCATATTGTTGCGGTAATGAGCGGCAATTTCACCCAAAGGGGCGATGTTGCGATTATGGATAAATTCGACAGGGCGCGGATCGCTCTTAATAACGGCGTGGATCTGGTAATCGAGCTGCCCGTCCCTTACGCTCTCGGAAGTGCGGAACAGTTCGCCGACGGTGCGGTTTCCCTTCTCCATAATTTAGGCTGTGTGGATATGATAAGCTTCGGAAGCGAATGCGGCGATGTTTCGCTCCTTGAAGAAACCGCCGGAGCAGTGCTCTACGCCCAGCAGCACGAGGACTTTTTCCGCTATATGAAGCAGGGGGACACCTATCCTCTCGCTTTACAGAAAACTATCGAGAATTACTACGAGGAGGAGATTGTGGAGGCTCTCGCGTCGCCCAATAACACCCTCGCCGTAGAATATCTCAAGGCTCTCGGCGAATACGGCTCATCAATTAAGCCCGTAACTATCCGCCGAATCGGAACGGGTCATGATAAAGAGGTGATTAACTGCGGCTACGCAAGCGCCTCTATGATAAGGAAAATGCTCTTAAAGGGAGAGGACGTTTCGGGACTTATTCCTTATGAAATTGCAGGAGATTTAGCGGACACAAGGCGGCTTGAAACCGCTATATTAGCGAAGCTTCGGACAATGACCCCCTCGGAAATCGAAAAATCCCCTAATGTGCTTATGGGACTTGAAAACAGGATTTATAAGGCTACTCGTGTTTCCAACAACCTCGCTGAGCTGTATATGCTAATAAAAACGAAGCGCTATACAATGGCTCGTATAAGGCGAATCGTTATGTCCATTTTTATCGGCATAAGGAAAAACGACCTTAAGCTTCCGCCTTGCTATATAAGAATTCTGGGCATGAACGACAGGGGAAAGGAAATTCTCGCAAAAGCCGATACCTCTCTCCCTATGGATACCTCTCTTAAAGCCCTTATGCAGTACGGCGACAAACAGCGCCGCCTCGGTCATCTCGAAGAAACGGCAGGCAACCTTTACGCTCTTGCTTTTGAAAGAAAAAGGGTCTGCGGTCTTGATTATACACAGAAGCCTGTGATTATTCACTAAAAAAACTCCCTTGTAAAGCTTTGATTCTTTACAAGGGAGTTTTCTGTTTTCTCTTAAAATATATGGAAGCTTTTTGGCAAGCTTTTTCTCGAAAAAGCTTGCGGGGTCGGGGGCAGAGCCCCTTCCAGGAATCTCTCAATCCAGCATATCAAGCACCATTCTTCCGATATTGTCGAAGCCCTCCATAGTGCCCATATTTTCAGGCTTTATCTTATTTCCGTAAACGAGGAGGGGAGTGTATTCCCTTGAATGGTCGGTTGAGGGCGTAACGGGGTCACAGCCATGGTCGGCGGTAATCATAAGTACGTCATTTTCCTTAAGCTTCGGTAAAAATCCGCCAAGCCAGCTGTCAAACTCATTAAGTGCCTTCGTATAGCCCATAACGTCGTTCCTATGACCGTACTGCATATCGAAATCCACAAGGTTAACGAAGCAGAAGCCCTTCCAATCCTTTTCGGCGAATTCCTCGGTTTTCTTCATTCCGTCCTTGTTGTCGGCGGTACGGATAAAGCCGTTAAGCCCCTGTCCTGCGAAAATGTCGTTGATTTTTCCTATTCCGTAGCAGGTCAGCCCCTTCTCGCAAATCATATCGAGGGTAGTCTTTTTCGTAGGCTTAAGGGAGAAATCGTGGCGGTTTTTCGTCCTTGTGAAGGGGTGCGTTCCCGTAAAGGGACGAGCGATAACACGACCCACGCCGTGCTTGCCCTGTAGAATTTCTCTCGCAATTTCACAGTAGCGGTACAGCTCCTCAACGGGAACAATGTCCTCGTGAGCGGCAATCTGAAAAACGCTGTCGGCGGAGGTATATACGATAAGGGCGCCTGTTTTAAGGTGCTCCTCGCCGTAGTCACGGATAACGTCGGTGCCGGAATAGGGCTTGTTACAGATTACCTTACGTCCCGTCTTTTCCTCAAATGGTCGGATAACCTCCTCTGGGAAGCCTTTTGGATAGGTAGGGAAGGGTTCTTCCGATACAATGCCCATCATTTCCCAATGTCCAGTTGTGGTGTCCTTGCCTTTTGAAAGCTCTTTCATTCTTGCATAAGCGGCGATGGGCTTTTCTTCCTTACCGCCGTAGTCGTTCCCATCGATATTGAAAATGCCCATTTTCCTCATATTCGGGATATTGAGCTTTCCTGTATCGAAGCATACCTTAAGGGTATTGCTTCCCTCGTCGCCGTAATTCTTAGCGTCGGGCATTTCGCCTATTCCAACGCTGTCCAGCACTATAAGAAATACACGTTCAGCCATATTGTTACCTCCTTGTCGGAAAGTGTTGAGAGCGGGTTACTGCCCGAAGGGGCTCCCTTCCGGGTAAAGTAAACGTAAAACTATATGTGAAACCGTCGGGCAGTCCGACTTTCAAATAAACGAGAGCTGTCGCCCGACGGAACTGCCCGAAGGGGCTCCCTTTAAGAAAGCGCTTTAACCGCTGAGCTTGCGCCTATTCTTGAACAGCCCAGCTCAATATACTTTTCCATTTCTTCCTTGGTTTTTATGCCGCCTGCCGCCTTGATTCTTACGTTTTCGCCGATATTCTCCTTAAAGAGCTTAACGTCCTCGGGTGTGGCGCCGCCTGTGCCGAAGCCTGTTGAGGTCTTGATAAAATCGGCTCCTGCCTCGGTAACGCATTTACAAAGCTTAACCTTTTCCTCTTCGGTAAGATAGCAGGCTTCAACAATAACCTTAAGTGTCTTTCCCCGACAGGAAGCCTTAATCTCCTTTATTTCGTTTGTAACCTCGAAGAACTGCCCGTTTTTAACGTGGCAGAGGTTAACTACCATATCAATTTCGTCTGCGCCCTTCGATACTGCGTCGGTCGCCTCGAAAGCCTTAGCCGCAGTAGTCATATAGCCGAGAGGAAAGCCGATAACGGTGCATATTTTCACCTCGGGAAAGCTTTCCTTAACCGCCTCAATATAGCAGGGCGGAATACATACGGATGCAGTCTTATAGGTAATAGCCTCGGTGCAGAGCTGCTTTATTTCCTCCCAGGTTGAAACAGGGGAGAGCCTTGTGTGGTCGATATATCCGAAAATTTCCTTGTTGTCCATTGTTTTTTCCTCTTAGTATAAAGGCAATACCGCATATTGCAGTATTGCCATATTTTACTTTTCTTCTAATTTTGCTATCTTGCCGATTCGGGTAGCGTGACGTCCGCCCTCGAATTCTGTATGAAGGAAAACGTCCAGCATTTCTACCGCCGAGCCTGCGCCGGTAGTTCTTCCTCCCATACAGATAACGTTTGCGTTATTATGGAGCCTTGTGTATTTTGCGGAGTACCAGTCTGCACAGAGCGCCGCACGAATGCCCTTAATCTTATTTGCGGCTATGGAAATACCGATTCCCGTACCACAGATTAAAATGCCCTTATTTTCCTCGCTTTCAAGCACCTTTTCGCATACCTTTTCGGCGATATCGGGGTAATCAACCGCCTCGCCGTTACAGCCCATATCGGAAAATTCGAAACCGTTCTTTTCAAGATAGCTCATAAGCTCAAGCTTTAAGCTATATCCGCCATGGTCGCAGCCAATATATATCATTTTATTCATCCTTTCCTTTCTGCTGTCTTGCCAGCCGTTCTCTTTCCGCCTGTGGCAGTCTGAGATATGAAGGCATTAAAGCTGCCGCTTCAATATTTTCGCATTCTTCAGCAGCGAAACAAACTCCCGTACCGCTCTGAAACCTTAACGTCGGGGGAGCGAGGAGTATATTTTTGCTCTCCGTTTTTCCAAAAACAAGCTCTGCTCCGTCTCCTGCAAGAATAATTCTTTTATCGGAGTATTTTTCATCAAGCTCCGCTAATAGCTCGGGGATAAAGAGAGCTCTGTCCTCGGTAATACGGCTTACCTTTCCGTCCCTTATGTGGAAAAGGGCGTTATATACCTGATTGCATCTTGCGTCCATTACTGCGCAGAGAATACAGTCGGTAACAGTAAAATTATACGCAAGCCCTAAGAGCGTCGAAACCGCCCTACAGGGCTTATTAAGCCCATAAGCCATACCCTTTATCGCCGATACGCCGATACGAAGTCCCGTAAATGAGCCGGGGCCTACCGAAACGGCAAAGGCGTCAACATCCGAAAGCTCCGTTTTTGAATTATTAAGGAGACTTTCGATAAAGGGCATAAGGGTCTGTGAATGGGTAAGCTTTGTGTTGATACTGCCCGAAGCGATAACACGGGGCTTTTCACCCACCTCGCATATCGCCGCCGAGGCTACATTTGCGGAGGTATCAATTCCGAGAATTTTCATTTATGCCTGTCCCTTTCAATGAAGCTTTTCAATAGTTATTTCTCTTTCGTTTTCGCCTGTTTTTTCGATAGCTACGCTCCATACGCTGTCCAGATTGTCCGCAAGAGTCGGAATATTCTCGCTCCATTCAACCGCAAGAATACCGTCACGGTCGAAATAGTCGAAAAAGCCTATAGCGTAGAGGTCGTCGTAGGTATTTATCCTGAACAGGTCGAAATGGAAAACGCTTACCTCTTTACCGATATACTCGTTTACGAGGGCAAAGGTAGGGCTTGTTACCCCCTGTGAAATTCCGAAATATTCCGCAATTCCCTTGGTAAAATGGGTTTTTCCTGCCCCCATTTCCCCCTTATAAAGAACGGTATCGCCGACGGAAAGCCTCTCAGCGAAGGCTTTTCCGAGAGCTATCGTTTCCTCTACCGAAGAAGTATTGTATTTCATCAGAATAAACCACTTATGGAGCCGTCGGAGGATACGTCAATCTTATTAGCGGCAGGAACCTTAGGAAGACCCGGCATTGTCATAATATCGCCGGTTAAAGCTACTACGAATCCTGCGCCTGCGGAAAGCTTAACGTCACGGACGGTAATACTGAAGTTTTCGGGCTTACCGAGCTTTGTCGGGTCATCGGAGAGGGAATACTGTGTCTTAGCTACGCAGACGGGAATATTTCCGAAGCCGAGAGCCTCGATATTTGCGATTTCCTTTTCTGCCTTAGCGGTAAAGATAACCCCGTCGGCACGGTAGATTTCCTTAGCGATAATGCTAAGCTTTTCCTTAATGGGAAGCTTTTCGTCGTAGATTGGAGCGAAATTGCTCTTGTTGTTTTCTACGGTTTCGATAACGGTCTTAGCGAGTTCAATTCCGCCTTCGCCGCCCTTTAAGAATACATCGGAGAAGGCTACGGGAACGCCCTGCTTCTTGCAGTAATCCTTGATAAACTCTATTTCTGCCTCTGTGTCGGTGTAGAAATGGTTTATTGCAACAACAACGGGAGTACCGAACTTCTTCATATTTTCGATATGAACGCCGAGGTTTACGATACCCTTTTCGAGGGCAGGAAGATTCTCTTCCGTAAGCTCAGTCTTAGGAACGCCGCCGTTATACTTAAGGGCTCTTATTGTAGCTACGATAACGGTACAATCAGGCTTAAGCCCTGCATATCTGCACTTTATGTCAAAGAATTTTTCAGCGCCAAGGTCGCCGCCGAAGCCTGCTTCGGTGATGCAGTAGTCGCCAAGCTTAAGAGCGAGCTTTGTGGCTCTTACGCTGTTACAGCCATGAGCGATATTAGCGAAGGGACCGCCGTGGATAATAGCAGGATTGTTTTCAAGGGTCTGAACCAGGTTGGGGTTGATTGCGTCCTTTAAGAGAGCGGTCATTGCGCCTGTTGCGTTGAGGTCTCTTGCGTAAACGGGCTTTCCGTCGTAGGTATAGGCTACAAGAATATTGCCCAGTCTCTTCTTTAAGTCGTCAAGGTCGTCGGCAAGGCATAAAATAGCCATAATTTCGCTTGCTACGGTAATCTGGAAGTGATCCTCACGGGGTACGCCGTCAACCTTTGCGCCGAGACCGATAATGCAGTTTCTTAATGCACGGTCGTTCATATCAAGGCAGCGCTTGAAATGTACCTGTCTCTGGTCAATACCGAGGGCGTTGCCCTGCTGAATATGGTTGTCGAGAAGTGCGCAGAGAAGGTTGTTAGCCGCTGTGATAGCGTGCATATCTCCTGTAAAATGAAGGTTGATATCCTCCATAGGTACAACCTGCGAATATCCGCCGCCTGCTGCGCCGCCCTTAATACCGAAAACAGGTCCGAGAGAGGGCTCTCTGAGGGCTAAAACGGAGTTCACGCCCAGCTTATGCATACCCTCGGAAAGACCGATACTTGTGGTGGTTTTACCCTCTCCTGCGGGAGTGGGGTTTATTGCGGTTACGAGAATAAGCTTTCCGTCGGGCTTATCCTTCTGTCTGTCGATGTAGCTCTGTGAAATCTTTGCCTTATAATGGCCGTAGGGGATAAGCTCATCCTCGGTTATACCGAGCTTTTCTGCTATATCCTTGATTTTCAGCATATTTGCCTGCTGTGCAATTTCGATATCTGTCAACATAGCTTTTACCTTCCTGTAAAATAAATATTTCCGCTACAATTATATCACATTGTAGTTGGTTTTTCAATAAATCGGGCGAAATTATTCAAATTTAAGCTGTCCCAAATCGAATTTAACCTGTGTACCCGCTACGGGGATAGTTTTTGTAACGTAGCTTTCAGCATTTTTGATTATGCCCTCTTCGAAAACTCTTGCGCTTTCAAGCTCTGCCCTTGTGAGCCTCATAACCTGAACGCCCTGTGTATCTCTTGCCGCCTTGGGCAGTACCAGCATTGAGGAGAAAATCATAACCTTTCCTGCTGTGGACTGCAAAATGAAGTCGGCGTCGCCCTCGATACTATACATAGCCACAAGCTCCGACTTATCGCTGTATGCATTGGCAAGCTTTTTACGCTTTGTCTTGGTTTCGAAGGAGGAGAGGGGG
>JAEDHF010000207.1 GCA_016297165.1 Oscillospiraceae bacterium
AAAGATAAGCTTTTTAATAAACATATTACGCCGCAGGGTGCCTGATATATTAAGGGGCGTCCTGCGGCGATTTTATAAGAGGTGATTGTTTGAACATTCTTTTTATAGGCGACGTAGTAGGTCAGGCCTCCGCCGATTTCCTCGTTTCAAGGCTTCCTGCCCTTAAAAAGCAATATAACACCGACGTTACTATCGTTAACGGTGAAAACTCCGCCGACGGAAACGGAATAACCCCTTTCTCGGCGAATATACTGTTAAACGGCGGCGTTGATGTAATAACTACGGGAAACCATTGTTTCAGGCGCAGAGAAATGAACGACCTTTACGAAACAAGCGATATTATTATCCGTCCTGCCAACTTAGGCGATGTTGTAGGTAAGGGCTTTTGTATCCTCGATATGGGCAGAACTCAGCTGGCTGTCATTAACCTTATAGGTATGGCGTTTATGGATAACTGCGATAATCCCTTCAATTATGTGGACAGGCTTCTTACGGAAATAGCTACGAAGAATATTATCGTGGATTTTCACGCAGAGGCTACCTCAGAGAAAAAGGCTATGGGCTATTTCCTCGAAGGAAGAGTTTCGGCGGTTATCGGTACCCATACTCATGTTCAGACTGCCGACCAGCAGATTATCGGCGGTCATACGGGCTTTATCACCGACGCAGGCTTCACAGGCGTAAAGGAATCGGTTCTCGGTATCGATAAGGAGGTAATTATCTCCCGTCTTACAACCTATTACCCCCGAAAGCATACCTACCCTGAGGGAGAAATAATGATAAACGGCGTTTCTCTTACCATTGATGAAAAAACGGGTAAATGTACCGCTATCGAGAGGATAAATACATTAGGCTAACGATTTTTAGCCAAAACTATTGATTTATGCAGTAATATGTGGTATAATGGCTAAGTAAATTTATGCCGATAACTTAGGGGCAGTACCTTACGCAGACTTTGCGAGGTATTGCCCCGGTATATCGGTAGAATTATGGAAAGGAAATTTGTTATGTCTTTAAAGGTAGATCATATTTCCAAGAAATTCGGCGAAAATGTGGCTGTTGAGGATGTCTCCTTCGAGATTACAAAGCCCGGTGTTTTCGCCTTTCTCGGAACAAACGGCGCCGGAAAAAGCACCTCTATCAGAATGATACTCAATATGCTGAGTAAGGATACGGGTACGGTAACCTGGAACGGTAAGCCTCTGGATATTATCGAGGCGAAGGTAGGCTATCTTTCGGAGGAAAGAGGTCTTTATCCTAAATATACCATTATTGAGCAGATGCAATATTTCGCAGGCTTAAAGGGTATGGATAAAAAGCAGACTGCCGCAGCTATCGATTATCTCTTCGACAGGCTTAAAATCGACGAATACAGAAAGAAAAAAGCTGAACAGCTCTCAAAGGGCAACCAGCAGAAGGTACAGCTTGCAGCGGCGCTTATCTGCAACCCCGAGCTTATTATTCTCGACGAACCCTTAAGTGGTCTTGATCCCGTAAACGCCGACCTGTTCAAGAGTATTATCCGTGAGGAACGGGATAAGGGTAAGTACATAATTATGTCCTCGCACCAGATGGAGATTATCGAGGAATTCTGTGAGGATCTTGTGCTCCTGCATAAAGGAAAGACAGTTTTACAGGGTAATCTTAACGAAATCAAGAAAAGCTACGGACGAGTTAATCTCTCCGTTAAGGCGGATAAGCCCTTCCTTCCTATTGCAGAGGAATGTGGCTTAAGAGTAATCGAGGATACCCCTAACGGTACGGAATTTAAGGTTAAGAGCGAGGAACAGGCGGCAGAGTTCCTTAGAAAAATGCTTGATAACGGTATCAACGTTATTAAGTACGACTTAAGAGAACCCTCTCTCCACGAGCTCTTTGTAGAAAAATGCGGAGGTGATAACAATGAAAACTAAGGGCTGGAAAAACGTTTATTCTTTTACTCTCCTTCAGCAGATTAAAACAAAAAGCTTTATCATAAGCACCGCAATTATTACGCTTATAATTGGAATTTTCGTAGCTTCGGCTAATATTCTCCCTGTTTTTATGCTGGACAGCGAGATTTCAAAAATCGAAAGCGCAATGAGCGGAGAGAGCGCTTTATCCGTAAGCAAGCTTTATATCAGCAACGAAACAGGAATTGAATTCAACTTCAATTTATCGGAAATTGCGCCTGTACTTA
>JAEDHF010000062.1 GCA_016297165.1 Oscillospiraceae bacterium
AGTCTTTAAGGGACTGTTCAGGTCAAAGAACAAGCAGTGCGTCGTTCCTTTCGCAGAAAAGGGGAACGGAAACGAAAAATACGAGCATCTTAACGTTTATGTAAAGAATAAGCCCCGCCGTATTTTAAGCATTGTCGTATCCTTTATAATTTTTCTCGGTATTTTCGTTGGAATATGCTTCGCTATCGGACCCCAGCTTTACGATACAATCACGCTTCTTGTTGACAGGATTCCTCAGTACGGCAAGGAGATGACGAAATGGGTAGAGGATACCTTCGCCGCCTATCCCGAGGTAGGTGAATGGATTTCGGGAATAATCGCAGAGGCCAGCGACGGGCTCAAATCCTTCCTTACCAACTCAATCCTGCCCCAGATGGTTGACTATCTCGGCTTCCTCACAAGCGGTCTTATGAGCTTCGTCGGAATAGTCCTCAATATAGTATTCGGTCTTGTGGTAAGTATCTACTGCCTTTACAGCAAGGAGCTATTCTCCGCCCAGGCGAAAAAGCTTGTCTATTGCGTTGCAAGCGTTAAGCACGCCAATAGCTTCATAAGCAGCTTCAGAAAAATCCATAAATCCTTCGGAAGCTTTATTACGGGAACTCTTATCGATTCCTTTGTTGTGGGCTGTATAACCTTTATTGCCACAACTATTTTTAATGTACCCTTCGCTCTTCTTGTTTCCGTAATTATGGGCATAACGAATATTATCCCCTATTTCGGACCCTTTATCGGTATTGTACCCTGTATTGTTCTTATCTTTATGGAAGACCCGGTTATGTGCCTTGTGTTCCTTGCTATTGCCCTCGTTATCCAGAATCTTAACGGAAATATCATAAGCCCCCGTATTCTCGGCGAAAGTATGGGACTTTCAAGCTTCTGGGTTATCTTCGCTATTCTTGCAGGACAGGGAATCTTCGGTTTCTGGGGACTTATTATAGGTATTCCGCTTTTCGCAGTAATATACAGCGCAGTAAGCGCCCTCGTTTCAGCAAGACTGGTAAAGAAGGGTCTTCCCTCCGGCTCGGACAGCTATACGGATATCGCCAGCATAAGCGAGGACGACCATACTCCCGTTTCCCTGTCGCTTCTGCAGCGCGCAGAGAAGGCGGAAAGGGAGCTTAACGAAAGAATAGAAGCGGAAAAGCGGAAAAAAGAACGGGAAGAAAGAAAAAAAGCCTTCAGGGACAGAATCGAAGGCATTAAACGTATAGATAAGGAGGATAAATAATTATGAATATGGAAAAGCTGCGCCGGGACTACGGCGAGGTATTATGGGCAGGACGAAAATGTATTCTCGGACTTCCTATATCCTTTACTCGTTATATTCTTACCGATACGGTGCTTTATACCAAAATAGGCTTTCTCAATATAAAGGAGGACGAAATCGAGCTTTACAGGATTTTCGATAAGAAGCTTTCCTTTACCTTGGGACAGAGAATGGTGGGCTGCGGCACCATAACACTTATGTCCAAGGATATCGATTCTCCCGAAAAGAAGCTTATCTCTATAAGAAAGCCCAGAGATGTGAAGAAAATTCTCGATGAGGTAGTAAAAAACGAACGGGATAAGTATTATGTCCGTGGCAGGGATATGATTAGCGGAGTCCACGGCGGCGACAGCTTCCACGAAGCGGCAGAGGATTTCGCCCAGGAGGATTTCACAGAAATGTAAGACGTAATTTGTGTATATTTCACAAAGTTTTCTTAAATTTCAAAATATTGCATTTTTTGTGTCACTTTTTATATGAAAATAATGTTTTATATATAGAGGTTAAAAAATGCTTTTGCATATTCTTATTAAAATGAAAGGAATGATTAAGCTTATGAATAAGTTTTTCAGAAAAACCACCGCAATTCTCCTTGCAGGAATTATGAGTGCGGCTTCTCTCGGTACTGCGGCGTCGGCTTACGACGCAAAGACATCGGAGAGCGTCTCCTTTAGTTATCTTGCAGGAGTTTCAAAGCCTACATACGCAGTTAAGGGCGTTAAGGGAAAGAGGTATATAAAGCTTTCCTGCTCTACCTCTAAGGCTACCATCTATTACACAAGAGACGGTTCCACCCCCTCCAAGACCAACGGAAAGAAATACGGCGGCGGTCTTATCAAAATAACAAAGAACACAAAGATAAGAGCAATCGCTTATAAGGGTACAACCAAGAGCGCCGTTATGACAAAAACCTTTTATGTTACCACCAAGACCGGCGACGTAACGGGCGACGGCAAAATCAACAGCTCCGACTATACCCGCCTTAAGAAGTATCTTAACGGCGAAACCTCCTATATCTGTAAGGATAACGCCGATACAAGCGGAAACGGAAGCGTTTCGAGCAAGGACCTTACCTTACTTAAGCAGTATCTCAACGAAGATATTTCTTCCTTCCCCGCAAGCGGCGGAAGCAGCAGCGTAACCGCTCCTTCTATCACAGTATATAAGGCCTACGGCGGAAAGCAGTTCAAGCTTACTGCGCCCAAGGGCACGATCTATTACACAACCAACGGCTCTACGCCTACCAAAAATAGCAATAAGTACACAGATAAGCGTATCAACGTAACAAAGGATACTACCGTAAAGTATGTTACATACTATAACGGCAAATACAGCTCCGTAAGAACCAAGACTATCGAGGTTGACTCATGCAGCGAGGTTACCACAAAGACAGATACAAGCAGAGAATACGATGAATCCGTAACTGTAAATCTCGCCTGCGGTACAAGCGACGCTATCATCTACTATACAACCGACGGCTCCGACCCCAGAAGCTCCTATACATCAAGAACCTATACAAGCAGCGGTATCAAGCTTACACAGGATTCTGTAGTGAAGGCTTATGCAAGCTGCAAGGGCTATTCCGACAGCTCCGTTTCCTCCTTCAGCTATAAGGTAAGGTCACAGAACTTCACAGTATCGGGCTATGTATGGGCAGATACTACCGTTGACGGTAAGAAGAGCAGCAACGAAAGCGGCATAAGCGACATTACCGTAACCTTAGTTGATTCGTCGAACTCCGCCGTTTCGAGCGCTACAACAAACAGCAGCGGCTACTACACCTTAGGCGGCGCTAAGAAGGGTAAGAGCTATAAGGTTATGTTCACCTATAACGGACAGAAATACCGCGCTTACGATTATATCGTAACAGGCGGCAATCAGGCAGTTGAAAGCGCTGCCGCTCCGGCTCTTACTATCTCCAACAGCGGCGCAGTAAGCGGATCAAAAACTGTTTCTTCCGCAAACAGCTATGCAAAGGCAATAGCAGACAAGGCTTATACAACTACCGCAACAACCTCCGCTTCCTATACAACCGAAACACAGAATGTAAACTTAGCCTTAAAGTCCGAAAACTACGGCTCTATGAAGCTTAGCTTTACATTACCCAGCAATAATACCACAGCTACCCCCGGCTCAAATGTTGATTACAGCTTAACTCTTTCTACCCAGAACGCTAAGGCTATCAACAGCGCTACCGTAAGAATCTATATCGATAACAACACAACCCTCAGCGGTGTATATAAGAGCAACGGTACCGCCGTAACAACCTACAGCGCAGGCGTAACAGGAAACTATGCCTGCTATGATGTGGTATTCAACGATGTGGCTCCTAACTCATACATTACTTATACAGTAAAGACTATAGTTAAGAACAACATAACAGACCAGATAAGCATCAAGCACTGTGCACAGGTTATGGATTATTCTTATGCAGGCTCCTGCTACGATAAGAATATTACTCCCGGCGCTATGACGGTAGGTATCGCTTCCCAGAATTCCGAGGCGGTTACACCTGTTGTTACCGTTGGTCAGGCTGCGGCTAAGGAAACTCTTATCATGACAGATGATGATAAAATTGTTGTTTTAGACGAGACTGTACGCAACAAGTATATTACCGCTATCGTAAACAATCCTTCTAAGTTTGATGGTTCCCTTATTAACTTATCGTCAAACGACAGCTCCGTAATGGTTGCAGTTGATTCCGTTAAGAATAACAGCGGTTCGGCTGAGATTAAAATACGCATAGCTTATGTTGATGATATTTCAACTCTGACTGACGATAAAACGGTAACAGTTACAATAACTCTTGCAAGTGATACAAGCAAAAAGGCTTCTGTTACAGTTACCATTAAGAAGCCCGAGCCTGTTACTCCCCCTCCCGCAGACCCCGGAAACAACAATAACGAAAACGGCGGCGGAACCACAGTATAATAATATTTCAATCCCACACAGCAGGACTGTGTGGGATTTTTCTTTCAGAAAATATTCGATACCGTTACCGACTGGTTTTCCCGATAATGGCGTAAAAGCTCCTTTACTGCTGATATTTCAGCCATAATATCATCATTTTCAATATCGGCGAGGGCTTTAATCTTTGCCATGGTGGAAGCTATCTCCATAGTATGCTCGTGGTCGGTAACGAAAATATGATTAAGGCAGTAGTCCTCCCACTCCTTAGTTATATCCGAGGATATAAGCCTTGCTTTTTCGAAGTCCTTTTTATCCGCATATATTCTTACCATATCCACCTTTTCTTCCATATCTATCGTAACGGAGCAGGTGTAAAGATAACTGCCGATAGCTAAAAGTATCATTATTACCGTAAGGGCAAGACAAATCCATACTCGTTTCAAGCCTTTTCCTCCTTAAGAATAATGGTATAGGCTCCGTTTCCTGTAGCAGTCAGCAAAAACACGTCCTTTTTCCGTAGGTTCTTCCTGCTTAATACGTCGCTGAGCCATTTTTCTCCCAATCCTGCCTCTCTTAAGCCGCTGTCGATAAGAATACCGTCCTTCAGTATAATGCTCGGCGGATTTTCCGTTCCGTCGCTTTTCTTATAGAAGTTGATTTTTCCTGTAGTTTCAACTATAGCGTACTGCACCTCGTTTATATCGAAAATATCCGACTCTCTCATTGATTCAAGCACGTCGTCAACGGTATAGCGGAGGTTTCTTAGCTCGTTCTGGTCAATTTTTCCGTCGGAGACTATTATTCGTGGGTTTCCTGTTACTACACGGCGGAACTTCGCATTTTTAAGCATAAAGTAGGACATAAACACGTCGATACATACTATCATAAGTATAGGTATTATTCCGAGAAGCATAGGCATAGAGGGATCCTCAAGGGAAAGAGTAGCTATATTCGAAATGAGAATTGTTGTAACAAGCTCGCTGGGCTGTAATTCGCCCAGCTGTTTTTTTCCCATAAGCCTTAAGGCGAAGATTACTATTGCGTAAAGTATTACTGATCGTATTATAATAATAAGCATAGGATACACCTTTCAATCTGATTCGGGATACTATTATTTTTTCTTGAAAGTATTTATTTATACTAACGGGATAAAATAGTAGGAGAAAATGATTGAAAGGATTTATAAATATGGGAAAGCTTGAAAAAATCCTTGAACAGAATACGGTCAATATCCGTTCTCTTATGAGAAACACAAGCGACCTTAATGTAAAATACGGAAAGGCAGGAGGCGTTGACGTCTGTGCTCTTTTCTGTGAGGGGCAGATTGATACAAACCAGCTGGCAAACCTTATCTACCGACCTTTAAACAGTATCGGGAATAAGGAAATACTGCCCCCCGAAAGAGTAGCGGAAATAATAAGCGGAGAGCTTTTTTCCGCAGGAGAACAAAAGCAGCTCAGTACCTACGATGAGGTAATTCTGAAGCTTTACAGCGGCTTTTGCGTACTCCTTATAGACGGGATTACCTACGGTATAGCTATCGGTATTCAGGGCTATAAAACCCGTTCCGTCTCTCCGCCCCTTAACCATAGGAATATAAGAGGTTCAAGAGAGGGCTTTGTTGAAGCGGTAAGAACAAATATGAGTATGGTAAGGCGCAGGATAAAGTCCCCCGACCTTGTTATGAGCCTTACCACAATGGGTAAGCTAAGTAATACGGATATATGTATCTGCTATATTGAGGGCAGGGCGGATAAAAGGCTTATCGAAGAGGTTAAGGGCAGGATAGAAAGGCTCCCCCTTTCGGTAATCCTCGAAAGTGGCTATCTTCAGCCCTTTTTAGAGGACAAGAACTCTCTTTTCAGTGAAACGGGAGTAACGGAGCGGCCCGATGTTCTCGCATCAAAGCTTTATGACGGAAAAATCGGTATAATCGTGGACGGAACGCCCTTTGCCCTTATTGTACCGAAGCTGTTTTCGGAGAATTTCATAGCTGTTGACGATTATTCGGAAAAGCCGATATATGCCTTTATGATGAGGCTTCTGCGGTATTTCGCCTTTTTTATCGGAGTATATCTTCCGGGCTTCTATGTGGCTCTCGCTAATTTTCATCCCGAGCTTATCCCCGATTCCTTACTCCTTAACCTTGCTTCTTCTGTTGCGGTAACTCCCTATAATCTTCTTGTGGAATGTATAATAATAAGCATTTTCTACGAGATAATGAGGGAAGCGGGGCTCAGAATGCCCACAGACGTAGGTCACGCCGTAAGCATAGTAGGCGGTATCGTTATCGGCGATATCGTGGTGTCGGCAGGACTTGTGGGCGCCCCCATTCTTCTCGTTATAGCGGTTTCATCAATAGCAGGCTATATAGTAACCGACCTTTACAACACCATAATTCTTACCCGTTTTGCCTTTATACTTGCAGGAGGTCTTTTCGGGCTCTTCGGTATAACTATCGCTACGGTAATATTGCTATTAAAGCTATGCTCAATGAATTCCTACGGCGTACCCGTAACCGCTCCTATTTCACCCTTTTCCCTTAAGGGAATGAGGGATACCTTTATCCGATTCGGCTGGAAAAGGCTTGCTAAAACCGATATGAAAATACAGGATATGAACGGGGTGAAGATAAATGAATAAAATCGGCTGGGTACAGTTTTCCTTCGTCCTCGTTATTTCAAGGATTTTTTCCGAGGCTACTACTATTCCGAGCTCAAATATAGTTTACGGTATGCAAAGATATTCAGTTATTCTCCTGTCCTTTATCCTTGCATTTTTAGTATATATCCCATTATTTCTGATTGCAAAGAATAACGAGGGAAAATGCTTTTTAGAGCTTACTGCCGAAAAAAGTAAGGCTACAGCCATAGCCTTCGGAATTGTCCTTGTTATTTTCCTTGCTTACCTTATGACGGAAACGACGGTAAGGCTGGATTATTACGCAACAAGCACTATATTTGACGCAGCGCCTGCCATTATACTGCTGCTATTTGTGGCAGCAGCCTGTATCTACGGAACGGTTAAGGGAATAGAAGCGGTAACGAGAACGGGAATAATCATTTCGGCAGGATTTTTCCTTTTACTGCTGTTGGTTGCTGTAGCCTCTGTTCCCTTAATCGAAACGGACCACCTGTATCCTGCTTTTCTTGACAGACCCAATGAGTTTTTATCCGAGGTAATAGCGGAATTTTCCCGAAACAGCGAGGCGGTTATTTTCGCCGTCCTCTGCCGCCGTGTAAGGAAGGACAGCGAAAAAACGGTGATACTCTCCCTGTCACTTTCCTGCGGTATTTTGCTCCTTATGACCTTTTTCTATAATACTGTACTGGGCGAATACCTGAACGAGGTTAATTTCCCTTTTTATACCCTTTCCTCCGTTGCCGATATCTCGGTTTTACAGAGGCTTAACGGTCTTGACGTTGTGGTATGGTTTATGGCGGCGATAATGAAGCTGTCCCTTTTCGCTATAGCTATAAGAGAGATATTTATGATAGTATTCGGGAATATGACCCTCTCCCTCTGGGCAGGAATTCTCTCTCCCGTAATTACCTCGGTACTGACCTATTTCATAACGGGAGAGCCGAAAATCTTTAAGCTTATGATAGGTATAAGAGAAACGGGAATACCAACTTTGCTGACGGTGGGAATACTGCCCTTAGCGGCGCTTATAATCGGAAAAAGGAGAAAGAAGAATGTCGGTTAAAAAAGCTCTTGCTCTTCTTGCGGCAGTAGTACTGCCCCTTAATCTTTGCGGCTGTATGGCGCATACGGAGCTGGACAAGGAAGCCATAATCGAAGCGGTAGGGATAGATTACGAGGAGGGGGAGTATAAGGTTACTGCCCAATATTTCAACACCGACAGCGAGGGCGGCTCAACAATGGTAAACAATACGGAGCCTAACGTTATCGTAGTATCGGGTAAGGGGAAAACCGTAAGCGACGCCTTAGAGGACGCCTCCTATCGTTCGGGAAAGGCGTTTATGCTCGGAATAACGGGGGTATGCGTTATCGGGAAGGAGGCGGCGAAGCAGGATATCAAGCCCCTTTTAAGCTTCGCCACCTCGAATTATCAGAGTAATCCGAAAATGTACGTTACCGTTTCGGAAAAGAAGGCGGAGGAGGTTATAAACGTTAAATTCAAGGAGGGCTCGGCTTCGGTTGAAAAGCTGGAAAATATCCTGAAAAACGGAGATAAGTTGGGACTTTGTAAGCCCCTTATGCTTTTCGAGGTGATGAAAAAGCTGTCGCAGCCCACGAAAAGCCTTGTGCTCCCTCTTTTTAAGGTAATCGACGACGAGGGCGGCTTTACCGAGGACGATAAGAACGTATGCATTGACGGCGGTGTGCTTATATATGACGGACGATATGCGGATTCCCTCTCTGTAAAAGAAATGTCGGGAGTACAGTTTCTCTCGGGAGAGGCGAAAACCGCCCAGCTTACCGTAACGGATAAAAACGAAGATGTAACGGTAGTTCTCTATAATGTTAAGGCGGATATTGAGCCGAAATACAAAAAGGGAAGGCTGAGCTTTAAGATAAGGCTTACTGCCGACGGTAAATACGCTAACAGCAATCTATCCAACCCCGAGGAGAAAAGCGGCGAGGTAGCCCGCCTTTGTGAAAATGCGGTTACGGAGAGGGTAGGGCTCGCCATAGAAAAGACTCTTAAGGATAAGGGCGCCGACGCCTTCGGACTTAAGCACGCCATTACCTCTAAGGAGTATTACTCCTGGCTTAAGATAGAGGAAAATTACGGAGAATTGCTGAAAAACGGGACTTATGATGTGGAGTGTAAGGTAACGGTGAGAAGATTTTCCGCGGCGCATGATAAGAAGGATTAGCTTTAGGCAAAATGCCTAAATTCCACCGCAAATCTTTGGTTAAATTACCGCCCTTGTATTACTTTCGTTTTACTGTTATAATGAGAGTACGGCAAATAAGGATTTCGGGCGAAATCGTTTTCTTAAACCCTTGTGACAAAGAGAAAGCTACTGCCCGATTAACCTAATTTAAATATCAGGAGGAAAAATCCAATGAATTACGGCTTTTTTGACGAAAAGAACAAAGAGTATGTGATTACCCGTCCCGATACCCCCTCGGCATGGGCTAACTACCTCGGTTCTCCCGAATACGGCGCAATTATTTCCAACAACGCAGGCGGTTACAGCTTCGTTAAGTCGGGTGCAAACGGACGTGTTATCCGTTACCGCTTCAACTCCGTAGCTATGGACCAGCCCGGACGTTATATCTATATCAGAGACGCAGAAACAGGGGATTACTGGTCTGCTTCCTGGTCCCCCGTATGTAAGCCCCTGGATAAGTACAAGAGCGAATGCCGCCACGGTACCGCTTATACCGTTATCACCTCGGAGTATTCCGATATAAAGGCGGAAACAACCTACTATGTTCCTAAGGACGCTACCTACGAGGTATGGCGCGCTAAGATTACCAACACAGGGGACAAGCCCAGAAAGCTCGCTGTTACAGGCTACTGTGAATTCGTAAACGACCCTAACTATGAGCAGGACCAGGTAAACTTACAGTACACCCTCTTTATCACCCATACCTACTTTATGGGCAACCATATCCTTCAGAAGCAGAACGAGGTTCAGAATCCATACGGAAGCCGCTTCCTCGGTCTTGCAGGACAGAAGGTTGACAAGTACTGCGGCGACAGAGACAAATTCGTAGGCAGCTACCACAGCTACGCTAACCCCGTGGGCGCTGCTGCTGACCTCAACAACGACCTTAACTACAATACAAACTCCTGCGGCGCTTTACAGAGCGACATCACCTTAGCTCCCGGCGAAACCAAGGAATTCGTTTATCTCCTCGGCGCAAAGACCGAGGACGAGGCTAAGGAAATTATCGCTAAGTATGAGGACGTAAGCGTAGTGGAAAAGGAACTTGCTGAACTCAAGGAATTCTGGCATAGCAAGCTCGGCAATCTTCAGGTTCATACTCCCGACGAAAACTTCAACAATATCGTTAATGTATGGAATGCGTATAACTGCTTTATTACCTTTATCTGGTCG
>JAEDHF010000063.1 GCA_016297165.1 Oscillospiraceae bacterium
GCTATTCTTGTAGTTGCTGCCGACGACGGTATAATGCCCCAGACGGTAGAAGCCATAAACCACGCAAAGGCAGCAGGCGTAAGCATTATCGTAGCTATCAACAAGATGGATAAGGAAGCCGCAAACCCCGACAGAATCAAGCAGGAGCTTACCGAGCATGAGCTGGTTGTTGAAGAATGGGGCGGCGATGTAATCTGCGTTCCCGTTTCCGCTAAGACAGGAGAAGGTATCGACGAGCTTCTCGAAATGGTAAATCTTACCGCCGAGGTTCTCGACCTTAAGGCTAACCCCGACCGTCTTGCTAAGGGTGCGGTTATAGAAGCCCGTCTCGATAAGGGCAGGGGCCCCATAGCTACCGTTCTCGTTCAGAGCGGTACTTTAAAGACAGGCGACGTAATTATCGCAGGTACCTCCGTAGGCCATGTCCGTGTAATGCGTGACGACAGGGGCAGAGTAGTTAAGGAGGCAGGTCCCTCCACTCCCGTAGAAATTATGGGTCTCTCCGAGGTTCCCAGCGCAGGCGACACCTTCGCAGTTGTTGAGGACGAAAAGCTTGCCCGTGAGCTTGTTGAAAAGCGTAAGTTCGACGCTAAGGAGGAGCAGTTCAAGCTCTATCAGAAGGTAACCCTCGATAACCTCTTCTCACAGATTGAGGAGGGCGAAATGAAGACCCTCCCCATTATCGTTAAGGCAGACGTACAGGGCTCTGTTGAAGCAGTAAAGCAGTCCCTCGAAAAGCTCTCCAACGAGGAGGTAAGAGTAAGAGTAATCCATGGCGCGGTAGGCGCAATAAGCGAAAGCGACGTTATGCTCGCCAACGCTTCCAACGCTATAATCGTAGGCTTTAACGTAAGACCTCATCCTGCCGCAGCGGAAAACGCAAAGCGTGACGGCGTAGATATCCGCCTTTACAGAATCATCTACGACGCAATCGAAGAGGTGCAGACTGCAATCAAGGGTATGCTTGCGCCTAAGTTCAGAGAGGTTGACTGCGCAAGAATCGAGGTACGTCAGGTTTATAAGATTACCGGCGTAGGCGTTGTTGCAGGCTGTTACGTTCTCTCCGGTAAGGTTGAAAGAAAGTGCAATATCAGAATTGTCCGTGACGGTATCGTATTGGCAGACGACAAAATCGGCGGCTTAAGACGTTTCAAGGACGATGTTAAGGAAGTTGCCGAGGGCTACGAATGCGGTATCAGCTTAGAAAAGTACACCGATATCAAGGAAGGCGATATCTTTGAAGCCTACCTTGTTGAAGAGTATAGAGATTAAAGCGTGAAGGCAGGGTTGAAAACTTAAGAGTTTTTCAGACTTTTGGGGCGCCGCCCCAAACCCCGCAACCCTTTAAAAAGGGTTGACCTAAACTTTTATCTTTTTAAGAGAAAGAGACTTCTTCGACAAACTGTATCGGAGTATTTAGCCCCGACCTATGCGTATATCTATTATGGCATTTTGCCATACTAACGTTTAAAACCTCCTGGAAAGAAAGGAGTAAAAAATGGCAAATCACAACTTAAACAGACTGACGGAGGACATAAAGCGTGAGATTTCCGCAGCTCTCCCCGAAATAAAGGATAAGCGTATTTCGGGGGAGATTGTCTCCGTCTCCCATATTGAGCTTACCTCGGATTTATCCTACTGTAAGGTCTATATCTCCGTACTCGGAAACGAGCGGAAAACGAAGGAAGCTACGGAATGTCTCGAAAAGGCGGCAGGCTTCTTCGTACGGCGCATAAACAGCCGCATAAAGATGAGAAAAATGCCGAAGCTTATGTTCCTGCCCGATAATTCACAGGAATACTACGAAAAAATAAGCAGAATAATTGACGAGCTACCGAAGCCCGTAGAAGACGACCCCACGGAAGAATAAGCTGCGAGGTGTTATTATGAATACAGAAATTGTTACAATAGAAGAGGCGGCTAAGTTCCTTAAGGAAAACGATAACTACCTTATCCTCTCCCACGCTAACCCCGACGGCGACACCTTAGGCTGCGCCTTTTCCCTTTGCGGAGCCCTTCAGAGAATGGGTAAAAGGGCGAAGAATATCTGCGCCGACCCTATTTCCTCCCGTTTTTCCTTTATGAAGGAGGCGGTTAAGGAGCAGGACTTCGAGCCCTCGGTTATAGTTACCGTTGACGTAGCGGATAAGAAGCTTTTAGGGGATTTCGAGTCGGTTTACGGCGATAAGGTTGCCCTTGCCGTTGACCACCATGTTTCCCATGTTAATTTCGCCGGAAAGCTGCTTTTAGAGCCCGATGCAGCAGCCTGCTGTCAGACTGTCTATAAGCTTATAAAGGCGCTGGGCGTAGAAATGGATGAAAAGCTGGCAGCTTGTATCTATACGGGTATAGCTACCGATTCGGGCTGCTTCAAATATGCCTCCGTTTCCCCCGAAACCCATATTATAACGGCGGAATTACTGAAATATGATTTCGGCTTCGACAGGATAAACTACCTTTTCTTTGATATGAAAACCAAGGAGAGAGTAGCCCTCGAGGAAAGGATTTTCCGCTCCCTTGAATACTACTGTGACGGAAAATGCGCTATCGTAGTTCTACCTAAGGAGGCTCTCGACAGCGTCGATACCGAGGACGGAAACGGAATAGCCTCTATTCCCCGTCAGATTGACGGCGTAGAGGTAGGGGTAGTTATAAAGGAGAAAAAGGACGGCTGGAAGGCTTCTATCCGTACTAATTCCTTCGCCGACGCGCAGAAAATCTGTAAGCAGTTCGGCGGCGGCGGACACGAAAAGGCGGCAGGCTGTTCCTTTAAGAATATGACTCCCGAGGAAATAAAGGAAAAGCTTATTCCCGTAATCGAAAGGGAGCTTAATAAATGAACGGAATAATCTGCGTCTATAAGGAAAAGGGCTATACCTCCTTCGATGTGGTAGCTATAATGCGAAAGCTCTGCTGCACCAAGAAAATCGGACACGGCGGAACTCTCGACCCTATGGCGGAGGGCGTTCTACCTATTTTTATCGGCAACGCTACGAAGGCGGTGGATTTCTGCCCCGATAACAGCAAGGAATACCGTGCGGAAATGCGCTTCGGTATTACTACCGATACACAGGACTTTACGGGAAAGGTAATTTCACAGAGCGATACCCCCGTTTCCCGTAATATGCAGTATATCTTAAAGCAGAAGTTTACGGGTGAGCTTTTACAGACTCCCCCTATGTACAGCGCCGTACAGGTAAACGGTCAGCGGCTCTACGACCTTGCGCGAAAGGGCATAGAGGTAGAACGTAAGCCCCGACCCATAACCGTATATTCCCTTGAATTCGAGAAATTCGGGGATAACCTTGCTACTGCGCTTATATCCTGCTCTAAGGGCACTTATATAAGAACTCTTATCCACGATATGGGAACAGAGGCAGGAACGGGGGCTATGATGACCGCCCTTACCCGTACCCGTTCGGGAGTATTCGGGCTTTCCGACTGCCACAGGCTTTCAAAGCTTAAGGAAATATACGAAAAAAGCGGAAAAGAGGGTATTAAGGAGCTGCTTATACCCATAGACAGGCTTTATGAAAAGCTGCCTGCCGCTCATCTCGACGAAATCCAGACGCATCTTTTCCAGAACGGCGTAGAGCTTGACTCGGGAAGGGTAATCTTCGACGACGAGCATAGCGAAATATACCGCATTTTAAGCGACGGCGGCGTTCTTCTCGCTATCGGAACGAGAGCGGAGGATAAGCTTAAGGTTATTCAGCGTTTCGGCGTTAAGGTCCCCGACAGGGTAAGAAGAGTAGGGGATAAGCTTATCGTTGATGACGGGGAAAGAAAAAGCGACCTTAAGGACATTACGGAATTAAAAGGGGTAAGATTATCTTGAGGGATATTACCGAAAAAATGAATACGGAAAAAACGGCGGTAGCCCTCGGCTTTTTCGACGGGCTTCACCTCGGACATATTGAGGTAATTAAGCGCGCTCTTTTAAAGGGCGGGCTTAAGTCTGTTGTTTTTACCTTTAACGGAAAAACCCCTCTACCGAAATTTACGAAAAGAAGAAGTAAGATAATTATTACCCATGAAAGCAAAACGGCGATCCTTGAAAAAATGGGTATCGACTATATCTACGCTCCCGATTTTAAGGACGTAAAGGATTTAACCCCCGAGGAATTCGTTTCCGAAATAATCGAAAAGCGCCTTAATGCGGGCTATGTGGTCTGCGGCTATGACTTTCGCTTCGGAAAGGGCGGAGAGGGAGACGCCGAAATGCTCTGCAGGCTCTGCGCCGAAAGAGGGATAGAGTGCGAAACGGTACCTGCGGTAAGCTGTGACGGCGAGATAGTAAGCTCTACCCTTATAAGGGAGCTTATCGAAAAGGGAGAAATGGAAAAGGCAAACAGCTTTTTAGGCTATGAATTCTCCTATAAGCTGCCTGTTGAGGAGGGTAAAAAGCTGGGTCGTACAATCGGCTTCCCTACAATAAATCAGGCTGTGCCCCATTATATGGTATGCCCGAAATACGGAGTTTACGGAAGCTGGACGGAGATAGACGGGAAAATCTACCGGAGCGTAACTAACGTAGGGGTAAGACCTACCGTAGAAAAAACCGAAAGGGCAGTAGCCGAAACCTACATAATAGGCTATAACGGTGACCTTTACGGCAGGAAAATACGGATATTCTTCCGCTTTTTCATAAGACCCGAGCAGGATTTCGGCAGTATCGGGAGGCTTAAGGAGCAGCTTGCCCGTGACGCTTCACTGGTATAGAAAAATCACATTATTTTCATAAATATTTCACGCTCCTTGTTTAAAAGGGGAGTATTATCATATACGGAACTCTGTTCCCTATTTCCGGTTGTCGAAAAAGTCTTTTCGACAACAAATGAAAAATGAATAACGAATAAAGAAGAATGAATAATCGTGGTATCGGCTTGCGCCGATTCTTTTGAAAATGTGATTATGAAGCTATTTTCAGACCCGTGACCGTAGGGCACACCACAAATTTTCACTATTCATTATTCACTAAGATAAATCCTGTTTTCGGGATTTATCGCCATACTGATTTACGGAACTCTGTTCCCTATATTTATCGGCATATTGGCTATGAAAGGATATAAAGCATAATGATTGAAGTAAGGAATCTGACGAAAAATTACGGCTCGAAAACCGCCGTAAACAATATTTCGTTCAAAGCCGAGGAAGGACAGGTTTTAGGCTTTTTAGGCCCTAACGGCGCAGGAAAATCCACTACCATGAATATTCTTACGGGATATATTTCTTCAACAGAGGGACAGGCGTTTATAAACGGCGTAGATATCCTCGAGGACCCGATAAAGGCGAAGAGCTTTATCGGCTATCTCCCCGAACAGCCTCCCCTATATTACGATATGACGGTGGACGAATACCTTAATTTCGTTTATAAGCTTAAAAAATGCACTCTTCCGAGAATTTCCCATCTTAACGAGATATGCGACATCGTTAAGCTGAACGACGTAAGAAAAAGGCTTATAAAGAATCTTTCCAAGGGCTATAAGCAGCGTGTGGGCTTTGCACAGGCGCTTGTAGGCAACCCGAAGGTGCTTATTCTCGACGAGCCCACGGTAGGACTTGACCCTAAGCAGATTATCGAGATAAGAACACTTATAAAGAAGCTGGGAAAGAACCATACAATCATTCTTTCCTCCCATATTCTCCCCGAGGTACAGGCTGTCTGCGACAGGATAGTAGTTATAAATAAGGGTAGAATCGTAGCGGACGATAACGCCGAGGCTCTCGCCCGTAACCTTTCCGCCGACCATAAGCTGATACTGCACATAGAGGGCGGCTCCGAGGAGGTAAAGAAGCTTCTTTCCTCTGTTTCCGATGTTGAGCGTGTTTTTGTGGGCAGGCAGCTTGACGAAAGGGTATATGAATACCACCTCGAAGCAAAAGAGGGCGTTGACGTAAGACGAGAGGTATTTAAAAAGCTTGCAAGCCGCAATTATCCCATACTTATGATGCGCTCCAGCGAGCTTTCTCTCGAAGAGGTATTCTTAAAGCTTACTACCGGCGACGAATACGGCGGCGCAGAAAAGATAGAAAAGAAGCTGGATAAGCTCGGAAAGGGAGGTAAAGAATAATGACAGCAATTTTCGGCAGGGAGCTTTCCGCATTTTTCAAGTCTCCCATAGGCTATGTTTTTATAGCTATATCATTCCTGTTTTCGGGATTTTTCTTCTGGTTTTTCGCCTTAAGCAGCGGCAGCACAGACACCTCAGACGTTTTTCAGGCGATGTTCTATGTATATATGATTTTCGTTCCCGTTCTTACTATGAGGCTTATGGCGGACGAAAACAAGCAGAAAACCGACCAGCTTTTACTTACTGCCCCTATAGGGCTTTCCCGCCTTGTGGCAGGAAAATTCCTTTCCGCTTATGTGGTTTTCCTTATGGGCGATGTAATTATGCTTATCTACGGTATCGTGCTGAGCTGCTTTGCGGCGGTTAACTGGGCGCTTATCTGGGGCAATTTCCTTGCTCTTGCCCTTGTTGGCGGCGTTTTCGTATCGGTAGGACTTTTCGTTTCCTCCCTTACCGAAAGCCAGATGGTGGCGGCAATAGGCTCAATGGCGGCAAACGTAGCTCTCGCCCTCATTAACGTTATCGCTTCGGTTATTCCCGTAAAATTCCTTTCCGACGTTGTCGAAAGCGTCTCCGTTTTCGACAGGTACGTTGAATTCACCAGAGGTATGTTCAGTCTCGGAAATGTTATTTTCTTTATAAGCGTTATGGTAATCTTCCTTTTCTTAACGGTAAGAGTGCTTGAAAAACGCAGATGGGCGTAAGGGAAAGGAGAAGAAAATGGCTAACGAAGAAATAAAGCTGAATGAAAATACTGCCCCCGAGGAAACGAAGGAGCAGAAAAAGACAGAGAAGAAAGCCCCCCGAAAGAACCCCTTTAAAAGCAAGAAGTTCAAGCACGGCGGCTTATCCGTATTATTTACGGTTATATTTATCGTGGGAATTGTACTTCTTAACGTAGTATTCAATCTCGTTCTCAACCGCTTCGATATTACGGCGGACCTTACGGATAACTCGATTTTCACCTTAAGCGAGGAATCGGAGGAATATCTTAAGGGCGTAGATAAGAAAATTTCCTTCTATGTAACCGCCGACGAGGACGCTCTTAAGGCTTCGGGAGATAAGCTTTATCTCCAGGTTTCCGAATTTCTCGGAAAAATGACGGAGCTTAACGGAAACTTTACTCTCGACTATATTAACCTTCTTTCCGACCCCGATTTCTCAAAGGATTACAGCGAAACCCTTTCCGACGGTATGCTTATCGTAAAGAACAGGGATAACCACCGCTACAGAATACTTAAGGTTTCGGATTTTCTCCGCTATACCTTAAGCGACGGAAAGAAATACAGCTATTCCGAGGCTTCCTACTATGTATATTACGGCGGCTATCAGGTTACGGATTATTCCAGCGTAGCGGAAGAGGAAATCCTTTCCGCAATTATGTCGGTATCTATGGATAACCCCACAAGGATAGCCTTCAGCGAGGGCTTCGGCGAGGGAGACAGCTCCGTTCTTTCCGATATTGTTACGAAGAACGCCTATGAGACTACTACAATAAATATCGACAAGAGCGAAAAAATCGGCGAGGATATTGACGTCCTTGTGATTTACGCTCCTACAAGCGACTATAATGTTAATGCAGTAAACAAAATCGATGAATGGCTTTCCAACGGCGGTTTATACGGCAAGAGCCTTATATACGTTGCTCCTGCGGCGGCGGTAGAAACCCCGAATCTTGACGAGCTTCTCGGCGAATGGGGACTTTCCGTAGGAAAGGGCTTTGTTGCACAGCTTGACACCGACCACGCCTTTTATTCCGGAGAGGTACTTCCTCTTCTTCAGGATCTCGAGCTCAACACGGAAAGCGAATACTATAAGAATATGAAGCTTCCCGATAATGCGTCCTTTATGGGCTGGCGCATACGTCCGGTAAGCACCCTCTGGGAAGGAAAGAGTAATATAACCAATACGGTTATTGCCAACACCTATGGAGAAAACTGCGTTATGGTGCCCTTTGACGCTGATATTTCAACATGGGAGCCCGAGGACAGCGACTACGGCAGCTATAACGCAATAGTAGAGGCGCTCAAGACCCGATTCGAGGGCACTACCCCCTATTTCAGCAGAATTATCGCTATAGGAAGCGAAAATATCTTTATGGAAAACTTTACGGCGGCTTCTAACTACAGCAACGCCGAGGTTATCCTCTCCCTTTTCGATACCAACTCCGAAGGCGGCTTCGAAAAGCTTACCGTTATGGAAAAATCCTTTACCGCCGAAACCTACCAGCTTGACAGCGGCAAGCAGATAGGCATAGGTCTTACCTTTGCGGTAATTATCCCTGTAATTATTATAGTTATAGGCATAATAGTCTGGGTAAGAAGAAAGCGCCTGTAAGTCCCCTTGTTAGCCCTCACTTTATGGGCGGCAGCAGGATTTATCGGCACACATTTTAATAAAGCAGGAAAAAATATGAGTAAAAACAAACAGATTATTCTATTTTCGTTAATAGGTATTGCGGTTTTAGGCGCAGTTACCGCAGTTTTAATGCTTACTGCCCCTAAGGCGGAGGAAGGGGAGGAGACTCCCGTAAACGTGGCTGAGGAAAAGCCTGTAATTTTTGAGACGGAGGCTCTCGTTTCGAAGCTTACCGTTTCTAACGAAAAGGGTGAATTCGTTATTACCTCCGAGGGCGAGGGCTATACAATAAAGGAAATCGAAAAAGCGCCCCTTTTAACCGACAGTATCGCCTCCGCCGCCACAAGCCTTTCGTCGCTTACGGCGGATCAGCTTGTTGAGGAGACAGAGGACCTTACGAAATACGGTCTTGCTGAGCCGAGGGCTACCGTAACCGCCGAATATTCCGACGGACATAAGAAAACCTTCAAAATAGGCGACGACGTACCCAACACCACCACAAAGGTTTACCTTACCGCAGACGATAAAACCGTCTATACCTGCCTTAAATCGAAGATTTCGGCATATCTTAACGGGAAATATTCCTTCGTTAATACCCTTGTTATCCCTGCCTGTGACCAGCAGTCGGGAGAGCTTATCGAAAGGCTTACCGTAGAAAGGGCTGACCTTACCGAGCCTGTCGTTATCGAGAGCATAGAGGAAGAGGAGGACACTATTCAGGTATATTCCTACCGCATGGTAAGCCCCTATAAGGTCTATATGGATTTAGACAAGTCCTCAAGCTTCCTGTACAGCGTTTTCAGCCTCAGCGCCGCTTCTGTGCAGCAGGTAGGTCTTACAGAGGAGGATTATGAAAATGCAGGTCTTAATAATCCCTCCTGTAAAATAAGAATCGAAACAACCATGAACGACTATACCCTTACTCTCGGACTGCCCCTTATAAATACGGTTACCGACGAGGAGGGAAAGGAAAAGAAGGAGCTTCTCGGCTTCTACGGAATGTCAAGCACAGTACCCGACGTACTCTATCTTTTCAGCGCAGACAGTATTCCTGCCTCAACCGTTGCCCCCGAAAGCCTTATTTCGAGATTATTCCTTATGCCCTATATCTATTCTCTCGAAAAGGTTGAATACTCCGATAACGAGGGCAGAAGCTTCGTTTTAGGCTTCGAAACCATAAAGGGCGAGGCTACCGTTAACGAAAACGGCGAAACCGTAGAGGGCGAGGAAACGCATTATCACTATCTTAACGGCGAAAAGTACGATGAACAGCGTATAAAGAATATGTACCAGTTCCTTATCTCCGCTTCGGGGGAGGAGATTTATACCGACGAGGAAAAGGGCGGACTTATCGCTACGATAGTATATAACTACCTGGATAAGGAAAAGGGCGAAAACGGAAAGGATGTCGTAAGCTTCTATGAGTCGGAGAGCGACCGTAAGGTTATTATAAATATCAACGGAAGCAACCTCTTCAAGACCCCCCGTATATATATCACCCAGCTTTTCTCCAATACCGAAAGCTTTTTAGCCGGAGAAGATATAGTTCTTACCTACTAAGACCTGAGGCAATACCCCGCAAAGACCGCCTTACGACTTTGTGCACGCCTTGCCTGCTCTTTTCCGTCATCTTGCACAAATTTCGCTTGACCGGCGTCAGCCTGTCTCCACTCAATTTATACAATCTGACGAAAAATCTGACTTCGCAACCCACACGCAATCTTTGTGCGGTATTATCTTGATTTT
>JAEDHF010000064.1 GCA_016297165.1 Oscillospiraceae bacterium
ATATTATTTTACCCCATATTCCGGGCGGAATATGGGGTTTATCGACAGGCTGAACAACTGTCCATAGGACAGTTGTTGCCTCAAAGCCTGAAAATCAGGCTTTGAGTTGGCTTAAAATCGTACTTTGTGTGATTTTAAGCCCCACGCACTACTTGATGTCAAGCTCATTTCGTCCTGAAGGACGAACTAAAGTGCAAGGATTTTCATAAATATTTTAAGAAATCCTTGCACTTTAGCAACTTCCGATAGGCTTATTTCAATATCATAAAGCCTATCGGAAGTTGATGAGCAGACATTAATTATCTGTCGCTTTTTGCTGTTGGAAGCTGTGGTATGCTGTTATCTGAAATGACATTACTACGGAAAGGAAAAAGGGAAGGTAATTATTGTACCCGTTAAATATATCGGGGCGCATACTTATCCGGAGGAAGAAAGAATTGGATTTATTAACTGAATTAAAGGGAATGGGAACGAACATAGACGAAGGTCTTGAAAGATGTATGAATAATGTGGGGCTTTACGAAAAGCTGCTTAAAAAAGTGCCGCAGAATATGGAAAAGCTGGAGGTGCTCCCCTATTTCGAGTCGGGAGACTATGAAACCGCCCTTATGAATGCCCATACTATAAAGGGAGTAGCGGGCAATCTTTCCCTTACCCCTTTGTTTTCGGCATACTCCGATATTGTCAATCTGTTAAGAGCCGATAAGCCCGACGAGGCAAAAAAGATACTCGTTGGCATATTACCGTTACAGGGGCAGATTGTTGACTGCATAAAGAAGTATTGCTGAGCGGTGGTGAATTGATATGAAGAGGAGCATTCTTATTGTTGATGATATGGACATCAACAGAGAGTTACTGGCAGAAGGCTTCAGTGATAAATACGACATTATCGAAGCGGAAAACGGAAGTATCGCTATAAGATATATTAACGATAAATCCCTTGATATTGCAGCAGTACTGCTGGATATGGTAATGCCGGAGGCAGACGGTATCGAGGTTCTTAAGAAGATGAATGAGAACGGAACGATTCTGCATATTCCCGCCTTTATCATTACCGCTCAGAACGACGAAGAGTCTCTTATGCAGGCTTATGCTCTCGGCGCTGTTGATGTTATTACGAAGCCCTTTATTATGGATTTTCTTAAGTGCCGTATCGAGAATATTATCGAGCTTTTCAGCCATAGAAACGACCTTGAGGACCTCGTAAACGACCAGGTAAAAAGGCTAAGCCAGTTCAACAGGTCAATGGTAGAAACTCTTGCTACTCTCGTTGAATTCCGTGACTGTGACTCCGGCGGACACGTTAAGCGTATCTGCAGCCTTACAGAAATACTTATGAATAAGGTAAGCAATATGTTCCCCGAATACCGTCTGCCCAAGGCGGAAATCGATAAGATAGTAAGCGCCTCAGTACTTCACGACGTAGGTAAAATCGCAATTTCGGACAGCATTCTCAACAAGCCCGGCAGACTTACCACCGAAGAATTCGAGATAATGAAGCTTCATACCGTAAAGGGCTGCGGAATTCTTCAGAAGATGTCCTATCTTCTCGACGATAACGTTTATAACTATAGCTACGATATCGCCCGTCATCACCACGAACGCTGGGACGGTAAGGGCTATCCTGACCACCTCGTAGGAGATAAAATCAGTATCTGGTCACAGGTTGTTTCCGTTGTTGACGTTTATGACGCCCTCGTTTCTCCGAGAGTCTATAAAAACGCCTTCGACCATGAAACTGCGGTAAAATGATTATGGGCGGTGAATGCGGAACCTTTAACCCTAAGGTGCTTAAGGCATTCGAGCTTTCCCTCGATAAGATGCGTGCAAAGCATATTGAGCTTTCCGCAAACGAAAGACTTAAGGCGACGGGAATAGCTAATCTCCTTATTGTTGATGATTCCGAAATCGACCGCTCAATACTTAAGAATATACTTGAACCTGTTTTCAACACTGTTGAAGCTGCTAACGGCTATGAAGCCCTCCAGCTTATAGAAAACAACACAAAGGAAAATATCGACGGAATACTCCTTGATATCTCTATGCCTATTCTTGACGGTTTTGCAGTACTTAAAATGATTCGTGAAAAGGGGTTTGAAATTCCTGTTGTGCTTATGACGGCGGCGCCTACAAAGGAAACTGTGGAACGTGGTCTTAAGTATAATATATCCGGCTTCTTCGGTAAGCCCTTTAATCCCCATACCGTTATCACAAAGCTGCGTTCTATATACAATGCCCAGGACGAAGAGGAAGAGGTTGTTGCGGAAGAAAAACCTGCAGGAGTAACAGGTCCTGATGTTGACGCTTCTATGATGTATTTTGCACAGCTTAAGAACGTTTATAAGGACTATCTTAAGAATAGCAACCGTGACGATGCACAATACATCAGAGCAGCTTCCGTGCTCGAAATACTTCTTGAGGAATATGCAGCACAGACAAGACGCCCCGACCTCGATAACGATCATATTATGCTTATCTGTAAGGCGGCATATTTCTACGATATAGGAAGAATGTGCGTTCCCGAAGAGGTTCAAAAGAAGCATAAGCTTGTTCCTGCCGATATGTCGGTTTACGAGGACCACGCTAAGGCAGGCGCATATATCGTACGCCTTAATAAGGATAAAGCTTGCAGCTTCTTTATCGATGCCTGCGCCGAGATGTGTATGCATCACCACGAACGCTATGACGGCGGCGGTTATCCTCATAAGATTTCGGGCGGCGAAATTGTATATTATACGAATATGCTTAGCCTTTGTATTGAGTTCGACCGTTTGTTCTTTGTGCGCCCCGATTATAACGATATACAGTTTGATTTCATAATGAGAGAAATAAACGTAGAGAAGGGAAGATACAATCCAGAATATGTAAATCTTCTTAATCGATGCCGCAATCAGATCATTATGTATTACAGGCTTCTTATGAAGGAATAAGAAAAACCTCCTGCCGACGGCAGGAGGTTTTCTACACTATAACGTAAAAGGGCGGTACCGCCGAAACGATACTGCCCTTATTGATTTTAGCTTGTAGCCGAAATTACTTGATTTCGATCTTAGCGCCTGCTTCTTCGAGCTTAGCCTTGATTTCTTCAGCTTCTGCCTTAGAAACGCCTTCCTTAAGAGCCTTAGGAGCTGCTTCAACAACTTCCTTAAGACCGAGACCGCAGATATCCTTAACAGCCTTGATAACGTTCATCTTGCTGTCGCCGAAGGAAGCGAGAATTACGTCGAATTCTGTCTTTTCTTCAGCAGCTGCAGCACCTGCGCCTGCAGCGGGACCGGCAGCTACCATAGCAGCAGCGGAAACGCCGAATTCTTCTTCTAATGCCTTTACTAAATCGTTAAGGTCGAGTACAGTTAATTCCTTAACGTCTTCTACAATCTTTAAAACCTTTTCTGAAGCCATTTTAAAATTCCTCCGTTAAAATTATTGTTTTGTTTAAGCTGCGATTATGCTGCAATTATGCAACCTCTTCGCTTTCCTTTTTCTTTGCAATTTCGCTTGCTGCGATTGCGAGTCTCTGCATAGGAGACTGGAGCATGAAGAGAAGCTTGGATACGAGAACTTCCTTGCTGGGGAGCTTTGCGTATTCTTCTACAACTGCTGTTGTGATTGCTTCCTTACCGATGAAGCCGCACTTGATGTTGAATACATCAGCGTTCTTTTCAGACTGCTCAAATAAAATCTTAGGAGCAGAAATAATGTCATCGTTGGAGATAGCGATAGCGGTTGTGCCTTCAAGATGCTCGTCAAGACCTGTAATGCCTGCCTTTTCAGCTGCTCTCTTAAGAAGGGTATTCTTTACTACGAGGTATTCGATACCAGCTTCTCTGAGCTGCTTACGAAGGATTGTATCGTCTGCTACTGTGATTCCTCTGTAGTCAACGATAACGCCGCCTGCGGCAGCTTCAAGCTTTGCAGCGAGGTCGTCAACGAACTGCTGCTTGGTCTGTAAAATCTTTTCGCTTGCCATTAAGTATTCCTCCTTTTAAAATTTGCTGTTATAAATAAAATGAGGAAAAATAAAACCCTTTCGAGCATAAAGACGAAAGGGGGATAAATCATTATATCTTCCCATTCCTCGGTAGGCGGCAGAGCCGTTAGCGCTTAACGCGACCTACTGTCTTTAGAACAGCGTGTATATTATATCACACAATTATAGACTTGTCAATACTTTTTTCAGCAATTTTATAACACAATTTTGCACAAAAATGTAATGATCCGGTAGAAAAATTAGGAAACTATTGACAAATAACATCTTTCGTGATATCATGTTAACAATAACATAGTTTATTAAATAAACTTTCTTGGAGGTAGGCTATGTCACGTTTTGGCCGTAAAATGCTTATTTTATCAGTCATATCGATATTTTTAACGGCGGCTCTTTCAATTATAGTTTCTGCCGTACTTTTCTCTAATTATAACAATTCAATTATTCTTGAAAGGGCGAGGGTTGGCGTAAATATTCTTAAGCAGGAGCTTGTCCGCGAGGAGGAGAACCTCGCCGAGCTTTATTCCCACTGGACAGATATGGACAGCCTTATCGCCCTTATTAACGGCGGAGATGAAGCCTCCGTGAAGTCCGACTGGGAGAGACTTTCCGCTTCGGAATATGAATTCTGCAATATTACCGACAGCAACGGCTCAACCCTCTGGAGCAGTCCTAATTTCAATATTACTTCTATAAGAGTATCTCCGGCTTTATCGGGCAGTATGTCCGCAGGACTTCTTTCCGACCCGAATATGCCCTTATTCTATTTCTACTGTGCCCCGATAAAATCCGAAGGAAAGGTAATCGGCTCTCTGACGATAGGCTTCGACCTTAAGGCTACCGAATGGCTCGAAAACGTAAAGAAGCAGTCAGGCAACGAAATTACCGTATTCAGCGGTAAGACCCGTTATTCAACCACCGTTCTGAATGCCGACGGCTCCCGTGCGGTAGGTACCGATATGGCGTCTGAGGTTGAAGAAACCGTTGTCGTAGGCTTAAAGGAATATACAGGCAGAGCTACAGATGTGGGCAAACCATTTTTCGTATGCTACGAGCCTATGTTTGATATGAACGGAAATTTTATCGGCGCATATTTCGCTGGTACCGACACCTTGGAGGCGGATTCAAGCTTTGCAACAACCATTCTGCTCTCCTCTCTGTCGGCTCTTGTAGTTATGATAGTAATGTGCGTTTTATCCTACAGCTACATAAGAAAAGTTGTCGTAAAGCCTGTAACTCTTCTTGAACGTCTTGCCGACGATATGAGTAAGGGCGAGCTTCGGACGCCCGATTTCACCTACAAATTCGATAAGGATGAAATAGGCGATTTTGCTATAAAGCTGCAGGATACCAAGCACCGACTCAGTGCCTACATAAGCGATATAAGCTCTATCCTTGACTATATGTCAAGAGGCGACTTTACCAAGACTCCCGATGTGATGTATCAGGGCGACTTTACCGCTATTATCGACAGCTTTACGAGAATACGGGAAGTTCTCGGCGATATGCTGTGTAATATGAATATATCCTCGGAGGAGGTTCGCGTTGGCTCTAAGCAGATGGCGGAGGGCTCCCAGTCCCTTGCCGAGGGTACAACCCGTCAGGCTGCCGCTATCGAGGAGCTTTCCTCCACCATAACAGAGATAAACAATCAGGTTGGTATCAATGCAGAAAATGCCGCAAAGGCAAAGGATTATTCCTCCGAGGTAGAAAATAAGATTATAAGGCAGAATCATGAGGTCAACGAGATGGTTTCTGCTATGAAGGAAATCGAAGAAAAGTCAAAGGAAATCGAGAATATTATCAAGACTATCGACGATATCGCGTTCCAGACCAATATTCTCGCTCTTAATGCAGCGGTAGAGGCTGCCAGAGCGGGAGAAGCGGGCAAGGGCTTTGCGGTTGTAGCCGATGAGGTAAGAAATCTTGCCTCTAAAAGTGCCGAAGCGGCTAACAATACCACACAGCTTATCACCGCTTCCATAGAGGCTGTTGATAAGGGTTCACGGATTGCTGTTGCTACTGCCGAAACTATGAAAGAGGTTATGGATATTTCGAAACAGTCAACAGAGCTTATCGTAGGAATAGCAGACGCAAGCGCAAATCAGGCGGATTCAATCAAGCAGGTTATGGCGGGTATCGACCAGATTTCACAGGTTGTTCAGATGAACTCCGCTACTGCTGAAGAAACTGCTGCCTCCTGCGAGGAGATTAGCGGACAGTCCGATATCCTTAAGAATCAGATTTCAAGATTCATTATCTGATAATTCTGTAGTTAACCAATAACTAGTGTGTGCTCAATAACTGTCAGCAGGACAGTTACCCCTCAAATCCTGAAAATCAGGCTTTAAGCTGCACACACTACTTGATGTCAAGCTCATTTCGTCCTTAAGGACGAACAGACATTAACAAACTCCGCGATTTTGCCGTCGCGGAGTTTTGTTTTGCATATTTTATCCGTAAATACTCTTAGCTATGTCAACGGTTTCCTTTGCGTCCTTAGCGTAGAAATCCGCACCGATGTTTTCAGCATAATCCTTGGTAAGAACTGCGCCGCCTACTACTATTTTACAGTCAAGACTATTATCCCGGATAAGCTTTATTGTATCCTCCATAGCCCCTAAGGTAGTAGTCATAAGGGCGCTTAAGCCAACAAGTCTTACGTCGTGTTCCTTAGCGGCGGCTACAACCTTTTCGGGAGGAACGTCCTTTCCTAAATCAATAACGGTATAGCCGTAGTTTTCGAGAAGGGTTTTTACAATATTTTTACCGATATCGTGGATATCTCCCTTAACGGTTGCGATAACGATTTTACCCTTGCTTATCTGTTCGCCGCCACTCATTTTCTCCTTAATGACAGCGAAGCAGGCCTGCGCCGCATTAGCGGAAAGTATAAGCTGGGGCAGGAAAATCTTACCCTTTTCGAAATCTGCGCCTGCACGGTCGAGGGCAGGAATAAGCTCAAGATTGATGATATCCATAGCGTCGGTACATTTAAGCTTTTCTCTTGTGAGAATTGCTGCGTCCTCCTTTAAGCCCTTTTCAATGGCATAGGAGAGGGTTACCTCTGCTTTAGGGGCAGGTGCATTCTGTACTGTATTTCCGAAACGTGCGATAAAATCCTTCGAGTTTTCGTCTGCGCCGGATAGAAGTCTGAAAGCGAAAACTGCTCCCGACATAGCGGCAATATTTGGGTTAATAATAGGAAGGTCAAGACCTGCATACAAGGCGGCGGAAAGGAAGGTGCTGTTTATTACCTCGCGGCAGGGAAGTCCAAAGGAAATATTGGACACGCCGAGGACGGTTTTTACTCCGAGACGCTCCTTAACGAGGGCGACTGCCTTAAGAGTTTCGGGGACAGCCTTCTGCTCCGTGCTTGCGGTTAAGGTAAGGCAGTCTATATACACATCATTTTTCGGTATGCCGTATTTTTCCGCTTCCTTTACGATTTTTACCGCAATTTCAAAGCGTTCCTCTGCGGTTGGCGGAATACCTCTGCTGTCGAGGGTCAGTCCCACCACCGAAGCGCCGTATTTCTTTACGACGGGAAGAATTGCGTCAAGGGATTCCTGTTCGCCGTTTACGGAGTTTACGATTGCTTTTCCGTTATAAACTCTTAGCGCCGCTTCAATTACCTCGGGCTTGGTGCTGTCTATCTGTAAGGGAAGGTCGGTAATGCTCTGGAGCGCCTTAACTACCCTTATCATCATTTCCTTTTCGTCTATTTCGGGCAGTCCTACGTTAACGTCAAGAATATCTGCTCCTGCGTTAATCTGTTCGAGAGCCTGATTTAGTATATAGTTGATATCGTTATTTCTGAGGGCTTCTTTAAAGAGCTTTTTTCCCGTAGGATTTATTCTCTCGCCGATAATTTTCGGGCAGTCTATTGTAACCGTCCTGCTGTAGCTTGAAACCGAGGGAGAGATTTCCTTGAATTCTCTCTTTTTCGGCGGATTTTCCTTAAGCATTCCGATTACCGCTCTTATATAGTCGGGAGAGGTACCGCAGCAGCCGCCGAAAACCTTTACGCCGAGAGCGGAAAACCGCTTGTACTGCTCTGCGAATTCCTCGGGGCCTACGCTGTATGCGCCTGTAACGGGGTCGGGAAGACCTGCATTCGCTTTTATTACGAGGGGAAGATTTGTAAAGCGGCTTATTTCCTCGGTTATTTCATAAAGCTCGTCGGGAGCGAGGGAGCAGTTAACGCCGATAGCGTCAACGCCGAGACCGCTAAGGGTAAGCGCCATAGCCGATGGAGAAACGCCCGTAAAGGTTCTTCCGTTTTTCTCGAAGGTCATATATGAGAATACGGGAAGGTCGGAGTTCTCCTTAGCCGCTAAAACTGCCGCCTTTATTTCGTAAAGGTCGGTCATTGTTTCTATAACGATAAGGTCGGCTTTATCACGTCCTGCCTTAACTATTTCGGCAAAAATATCGTAGGCTTCTTCAAAGGTCATAGTACCGGCAGGCTCTAAAAGCGCTCCGATAGGTCCTATATCGAGAGCCACAAGGGTATCCGTTCCCTTAGCGGCTTCTCTCGCAATATCGAGAGCCTTATTTACCGTTTCCTCGGTGGTATGTCCCTCGTTTTTAAGCTTATAGCGGTTTGCACCGAAGGTGTTGGCACTGATTATATCCGAACCTGCCTCTATATAGGAGCGGAGTACGGCACGCACGTCCTCCTCACGCTTGAAATTCATAATTTCAGAGGTTTCGCCCGGCTCCATTCCTCTTTTCTGAAGCTCCGTACCGAAACCGCCGTCAAGAACAACATAATCTCTTTCTAACAGTTCCTTAATTGTCACAGCTTTTGTTTTCCTTTCTAAGTTTACAGGTTTCCCTTAAATTGCAGCTTTCACAGCTTCTTTTTCTCTTTTCTATAGGCTTATCCGAAACGCCGATAACTGCGGTTACGGATTTTCTCGGTATAAGAATATGGCTTTCCGTCGCAGTAAGCCCGATTAGCTTATTTGCATTAAGAAAAGCGATAAAGGCTTCCTGTTCCGAAATGGGATAATCGCCGTAGCCGGGGCTGTAACGGCTTGTAAAATATCCCTTTACCGCCTTTTTCATCTCGATTTCACAGCTGTCGCAGTATTCCTCTATAAGAGCGCTCGCCATAGAGTCAAGGATTACTGCATAAGCCATATCGGAAATTTCAGCCCGTCTAATAAGGCTGTCGGCGGCTACTCCTAAGGTAGCGGCAAAGAGTATCACTCTGTCGCAGTCCCTAATATGCTCCATTATATCCTCGCCCTTAAGAAGGGGGAGAGCCTCGCTTTTGTTTACCGCCCTGTAGCAGTATTTCATAGCGGCATTCTCCCTTAGCTCCTTTTCCGCCTTACAGAGCAGGGAATAGGTGGCTTCATCGGGCTGGTTTCCTCTGTAGCCTAAATATCTTAGGGCTTCTTTCTGAATTTCCGTCATAGAAGCTTTCCTACCAAATCAACGATTTTCTTGGCTACATAGGGATTGTTCATGGTATAAAGGTGAATACCCTCTACGCCGTTGGAGATAAGGTCAACAATCTGGTCGGCGGCGTAGGCTATACCTGCGTCAACGAGAGCCTCGGGGCGGTTTTCGTATTTCTGCAGCATTTTCGAGAATTTCTGGGGGAAGCTTGCTCCGCACATTGTTACCATACGCTCAATCTGATTCTTATTTGTTACAGGCATAATTCCTGCCGAAACGGGAACTTTTATTCCTGCGATTCTTACCTTTTCGATAAAGTCGTAAAAGGCTCTGTTATCGAAGAAAAGCTGGGAAATGAGGGTTTGTGCCCCGGCGTCAACCTTCTTTTTTAGGTTCAGAACGTCGGTTATCATATCGGGTGCTTCGGAATGTACCTCAGGGTAGCAGGCTCCCGAAATTCCGAAATCGCCGTTTTCCTTAATAAAGGAAACTAGGTCGCTGGCATATCTGAAATCCGTTTTCGGCGGTATATCGGGGTTTATATCTCCTCGGAGTGCAAGAATATTTTCTATACCTGCCTCGCTGAATTTACCGAGAATAGCCTTTAGCTCCTCCCTTGTGTAGTTAACACAGGTTACATGAGCCATAGCCTCGGTCTTATACCTATTCTTTATGCAGGAGGCAATATCGGAGGTAAGGTCGCTGGCGGCGTTGCCTCCTGCCC
>JAEDHF010000065.1 GCA_016297165.1 Oscillospiraceae bacterium
TTTCCTTAACGGTAGCCTTAATAGCCTCGAAGCCGGGAGCGAGGAGCTTTCTGGGGTCGAAGCCCTTGCCCTGGAGGTCCTTACCTTCTTCGATATACTTTCTTGTAGCTTCCTGGAATGCAAGCTGACATTCTGTATTTACGTTAATCTTAGCTACGCCGAGGGAGATAGCCTTCTTAATCATATCTGCGGGGATACCTGTACCACCGTGGAGTACGAGGGGCATATCGCCTACCTTTTCCTTGATAGCTGCTAATGTATCGAAGCTGAGGCCTGCCCAGTTTGCAGGATACTTACCGTGAATGTTACCGATACCTGCTGCGAGCATTGTTACGCCGAGGTCAGCAACCATCTTGCATTCGTCGGGGTCTGCGCATTCGCCCATACCTACAACGCCGTCCTCTTCGCCGCCGATAGAACCAACTTCAGCCTCGAGGGAAATACCGAGGATATCGCAGGTGTTAACGAGAGCTGTTGTCTTAGCGATATTTTCTTCGATAGGATAGTGTGAACCGTCGAACATTACAGAGGAGAAGCCTGCATTGATACAAGCCTTAGCGCCCTCAAAGGTACCGTGGTCGAGGTGGAGAGCAACAGGAACGGTAATACCGAGCTCCTTGATCATGCCCTTAACCATACCAACGATTGTAGTATAGCCGCACATATACTTGCCTGCGCCTTCGGAAACGCCGAGGATAACAGGAGAGTTGCATTCCTGTGCTGTGAGGAGGATTGCCTTTGTCCATTCGAGGTTATTGATGTTGAACTGGCCTACTGCGTACTTGCCTTCACGAGCCTTGTTTAACATCTCTTTTGCTGATACTAACATTGGGATTACTTCCTTTCAGTTTTAATAATTACAAGGTTATTTTATCACATATTGCCGAAAAAAGCAATACGATAGCCGAATTTTATTCCGTAACCTTACGGACGATAGAGATAGGTGTCTGCTGTGAGCACTGGTCATGGGGATTGTCACGGAAAACCTGTTCGCCGAAGGCTATAGGCATATCCTGTCTGCTTCTTCCTAAAACGGTAGCGGCAATATCGTTGGCGTCGATTATGATAACGTCACAGCCACAGTGCTTCGCAAGCTCCGCCGCCGCCTCGTCGGGCTTATCGGGCGCCATTTTTGCGTAGCCGTTATAGGGCGGTATGGTGTATTCACAGGGGCCGTCGATGGCTCTTGCCTTCATGCCGCAGATATTGTAGAAAACGCCTTTCTTTCCGAAAAGCTTACCGATAGCGGCGCAGAAGGCTGCCCATAAAACCTTGGGACGTCCTACCTCTCTTATGCAAAGCTCCATAGTTTCGGGCATTCCGAGACCGATTCCGTAGTTGGTCTTAACTACGAAACGGCTCAAAAATCTTGCAAGACGGGAAACCTTTATCTCTTCAAGCTTAAAGGCTCTGCCCTGGGTGATTGCGATAATCTTCTCCGAGATAATAACGGTATCCCCCTCCATTAAATAGGGGCATACATACTTATCGAGAACGTCGGTCATAACGTCCTCTTTCATTATTACATGGGTTTTAATGGGATAACGGGCGTAGGTTCCGAAATCTGTATCTATTGTAAGGCTTTTACCCTCGTTGGGCACGAAAGGCATTTCCATTCTTTATCATTCCTTTTTTGTAAAATTACAGTATTCTATCCAAAATATTATACCACTTCGTGAAAAATTAGTCAACTGATATTGCAAAAAAAGTTAAGGTGTGGTTGCAAAAAAAGTTAAGGTGTGGTATATTATTTTATATGATAAGCTTTTCAAAAAGAGGATTACCTATAATGAATACACCTATTCATGATTTTCTGATAAAATACAGCGAAAACTCGCCCCTGCGCTGCCATATGCCCGGAGATAAGGGGCAGAAGGAGCCTCTCGACATCACCGAAATAAAGGGCGCAGACAGCCTTTATGAAGCAAAGGGAATAATCGGCGAGAGCGAGGAAAACGCCGCCCGTCTTTACGGCTCGGGAGCGGTATGCTATTCCTGCGGCGGAAGCACTCTTTCCATAAGCACAATGCTCTGTATGGCAAGGCTTCTTACCCGAAAGGATACAATAGTAGCAGGCCGCTACAGCCACAGAAGCCTTATTGATTCCTGCATAATGCTGGGGCTTAAGGTGAAATGGGTATATCCCGAAAAGTATCTTTCCGCCGATATACCGCCCTCTGAAATAGAAAGAGCCATAGACGAAAATACGGCGGCAGTATTCATAAACAGTATAGACTACTACGGCGGAACAGCCGATATCAGGAGTATAGGGGAAATATGCCGTAAGAAGGGCGTTTTGCTCCTTGTAGATAATGCCCACGGCGCTTATCGGATATTTACCGAAACCCACCCCATAGCCTTAGGGGCGGATATGTGTGCAGACAGCGCTCATAAGACAATGCCTGCCATTACGGGAACAGCGCTACTGCACCTAAAAAACAAGGAGCATAAGCCCTTGGCAAAGGAGGCTATGGCGCTTTTCGGAAGCTCAAGCCCTTCCTATCTGATGCTTGATAGTCTCGACCTTTGCAACCGCTTTATCGAGGAGGAAAAGGAGACAGCGGAAGAAAGACTGAGGGCTGTATCCTCTCTTAAGGAGCGCCTGTCTCTTAAGGGAATCAGAGTGGAAAACAGCGACGAAATGCGTATTACTATCGACGCTAACAGACATGGCTACAGCGGCTATGATTTCGCCGAGGAGCTAAGGCGGTCGGGAATTGAATGTGAAATGAGCGACGACAGGTATGTGGTACTCCTGTTCTCGGTAGCCCAGCCAATGGAGGATTTCGACAGAATTGTTGAGGCACTTACAGGTATGAGGAAGAAATTCGCTATCGTTCCTAAGGAGAGGGAAATAATTAAGCCGCGGTCGGTAATCGCCCCCCGAAAGGCATTCTTCTCCATAACCGAAACCGTTAATACGGGGGCGGCGCTTGGTAAGGTCTGCGCCGGGGTTACCTGCCCCTGTCCTCCCTGTGTTCCCGTGATAATGCCGGGAGAGGTTATAACCGCCGAGATTATAAATGTGCTTAAGGATTACGGCGTTGAGGAAATAAGGGTGGTAATGTAATACTAAGCGGCAGTAAGCAAGGTGCTTACTGCCGCTGTTTTTGCTATAAGAGAAAGCTTATTCAGCCTCTTCCCAGTTATGCCAAACGTTCTGTACATCATCGTTATCGTCGAGGGCGTCGAGAAGAAGTCCCATCTTCTTGATATGGTCCTCGTCGGTAAGGGTGGTGTATGTAGAGGGCACCATAGCGGGCTCTGCGGAAAGAACGTTATAGCCCATTCCTCTTAATGCGTCGCCTACCTCGTTAACGGTGGTGGGGTCGGTGGTGATTTCTACACAGCCGTCCTCAAAGGCGAAGTCATCGCCGCCTGCCTCAAGGATATCCTCCATAGCCTTGTCCTCGTCGATGTCGCCCTCCTCGTTATCGAGAACGACGATACCCTTTTCGCTGAACATAAAGGATACACAGCCCGAGGTGCCGAGGTTGCCGCCGAACTTATCGAAATAATGGCGGATTTCGCCTGCTGTTCTGTTTCTGTTATCGGTAAGACAGTCAACTATAACAGCTACGCCGTTAGGTCCGTAGCCCTCGTAAACGCAGTTTTCGTAGTTGGTCTTTTCGCCGTCGCCCGTTGCTTTCTTGATGAGACGGTCGATATTGTCGTTGGGGATATTGTTGGATTTAGCCTTCTGGATAAGCTGAGCAAGCTTAGAGTTGCTGGAGGGGTCTCCGCCGCCTTCCTTGATTGCTACTACGATTTCACGGCTTATTTTTGTGAAAACCTTGGCTCTTGCGCCGTCCTTTTCACCCTTTTTTCTTTTAATTGTACTCCATTTAGAATGTCCTGACATATTTTACTCCTTATTATACGGCAGTCCTTTTACGAGGGGCAGTGCCGCTTATTTAAAACATATGGTCGCCTCTAAAAATCTATGTCGTTTATATGTGCTGTGAATTTAGTTGTAAGCTTGTCCAAAATTTTCGCAGTAATACCGACGTATTTCAAGGAAATTTTGGGCAATATTACGGCTAAAGGCATTGTGCAGAGAAATGGCATAGGTTTTTAGAGGTGACCATACATTATATTATACTATTTACTTGTGCAGTTGTCAATACTAATCGTTACTGTGGAAGCCCTCGCCGAGAACCTCGCTGGCTACTGCGGTAATAATAAAGGCAGAGGGGTCTATTTCCCTTACCTTCCTTTTAAGCTTGACGTACTCATTTTTATGAACTGCACAGCATATCACATTTTTGCTGTTTCCCGAATAGACTCCCGTTCCGTTGAGCATAGTTGCCCCTCGGGACAGGTCGTTTACGATGGCGGAGCCGATTTTTTCGGGCTCGTTGGAGAAAATAAGCACAAGCTTTCCCTGTAGGGTGCCGTAGAGGATAGCGTCGATAACCCTTGAGCCTACGAAAATAGCTACAACGGCGTAAAGTCCCGATTCAATATTTCCGTAAACCAGTACCGAGATAAGGACTACTACTGCGTCGGTTATCATTGTAATTGAGCCGAGGCTAAGGTAGGGCTTTGCTTTTTGTATCAGCTTATTTATTATATCCGTACCGCCGGTGGTGCCCTCACGGTAATATACGAGACCAAGTCCCGTACCGATAAGAAGTCCGCCGAAGAGGGCGGCTAAAATCCTGTCGCCTTCATATACGGGGAAAAATGGCTTAAGGACGTCTGTACCTATGGATACGAAAACTACTGCAATCAGAGTACGCACCATAAGCATTCTTCCGAGCTTAATAAAGCCGGCAATAACGAGAGGAATATTTATAAGGGCGAAAAGCGTACCGATTCCGATAGCGCCGCCCGATACGTGGTTGATAACCGTTGCAAGACCGCCCATACCGCCGGGGGCGATATCGTTAGGAGCGGTAAACATATTTATTGCAAGGGAATAGGAAAAAGCGCCGAGGGCGATAAAGAGAATGTCAAGAACCCAACGCTTAAGGCTTTTCCCGAAGCTTTTCCTTTTCTCCGCTTTTTCGGATTTATTCCGTTTTTTCTTTTTCATTACAAATTACCTCAAAAAGCTCTTCAATACGCTCCTTTTCGCCGATAAGGGAGAGGTAGCCGAATAAAACCTCAATGGCGGTAGCCTTATGGTATTCGCATTGATTGCTGGATTTCGGGGCGGTAAGCCCTGTGGCATTTCTTCCTCTTTTAAGGATATCCGTTTCCTCCTCGGTTAAAATAGGGAGCAGGAGGTCGTACGCCATAGCCTGAAAGGAGGCTCTTACCATTTCTACCGAAGCCTTATGGAGAGCGTTGGAGGGACGGCTTCCGCCCCGGACTATTTTTCTCCTTACGAGCTCCTCATATACGCAGTCGCCGTAAAATGCAAGGGTAGTGGGGCTGAGCTGTTTTGCCTCAGCTTTTGTCATTGTTTTCATATTTATTCTTCCTTTATTTTATGCAGGATTAGCAGAAAAAGATTGAGGTAAATTCTGTTATTTTTCTTGTTGTGCATTTTATAAACTACCGACCAGACTGTTAAGGAAAACCGAAAAATCGTATTATTTAAAGGTCGGAATAGGCAGGGCGGTTTCCGCTTATCGGAATAGCCGATTTATCAAAGGTTGAGCTCCGACCGTCAGCGAGATTTGAAATAAAACAGTTCTCTTTAAAGGTCGGAATTGGCAGGGCGGCGTCCGCTTATCCGGAATAGCCGATTTATCAAAGGTTGAGCTCCGACCGTCAGCTTCATTTTAAATATAGCCGTTCTTTTTAAAGGTCGGAATAGGCAGGGCGGCGTCCGCCCTCAGTTCATGAAGCTGAATTCGAAATCGAAGATTGAGACGGTGTCCTCTTCCTCAATTCCTGCTTCTATGAGGGCGTCGATAATGCCGCTGTAGCGGAGAACACGCTGGAAATACTGCAGGCTTTCGTAGTCGTCCATGTTGACGGTGCTGAGAATGGGAGCGAGCCATTCTGCCTCAACCATATAATAATGAGCGTCAACCTTTTTAACGGTGAAGCTGTGCTTTTCTTCCGCCTGCTTCTGAAGCTGTTCTATTGTGAGGGGCTGTGCCTCATAGCGGATAACGGGGGGTAAATCCTCGAGCTTTTCTGCTATAGCGTCCACAAGCTCTTTTGTACCGCTTGCTGTTGCGGCAGATATGACAAAGAAGGGAAGTCCCTTTTCTTCGATATACTTTCTGAAAGCGGCAATCTGTTCCTCGGTAGCTATATCCGCCTTGTTGGCGGCAACAATCTGCGGACGCTGGGCAAGCTCCTCGGAGAAATTGGCAAGCTCCGTATTGATTTTCTCAAAGTCCTCGATGGCATTTCTGCCCTCTATTTCGGAAACATCTACAACGTGAACTATAAGACGGCAGCGCTCAACATGACGGAGAAAAGCGTGACCTAAGCCGATACCCTCGCTTGCGCCCTCGATAAGACCGGGAATATCCGCCATAACGAAGGATTTTTCGCCGTATTTTACCACACCTAAAACGGGGGTAATTGTAGTGAAATGGTAGTTGGCGATTTCGGGCTTAGCGGCACTTACTACGCTTATAAGACTGGATTTTCCCACGTTGGGGAAGCCTACGAGACCCACGTCCGCAAGAAGCTTAAGCTCTAAGGTTACGTCGAAATGCTCCCCGGGGTAGCCGGGCTTAGCGAAACGGGGAATCTGACGGGTAGGAGTAGCGAAATTCATATTGCCCTTACCGCCCTTACCGCCCTTCGCTACGATAACGGGTTCGTTTCCCGAAATATCCGCTAAAATTCTGCCTGTTTCGGTTTCCTTTACGATAGTACCACGGGGTACTTTTATAATGGTGTCGGGAGCAGATTTGCCCGAGCTTCTTCTCGCTCCGCCGGGTGCGCCGTTCTGTGCGGAATACTTCTTCTTGTAGCGGAAGTCTATAAGGGTAGAAAGGCTGTCGTCGGCTACAAAGACAATATCTCCGCCCTTACCGCCGTTACCGCCGTCGGGGCCTCCTGCGTTAACGTATTTTTCACGGTGGAAGGAAACAGCGCCGTTACCGCCGTCTCCTGCCTTTATTGAAATTTTAACTATATCTACGAACATAAAACTTCTCCTTTCCTTAGATATCTCTCATTCACATATTTTGTACAAGTCATCCTCAAAAAACATAATCTTGTCGGTTTTCTTTGCTTGACGTGATACAATAATCACATTATAAACATCAGCACTCGGAGATACCATTCCAATAGCTGCCATTCCAAACATTAAGCCGTTGAAAATTTTGTATTCAGCAGGAGAAATAACGAATGCCAATAATGGAATAATTCCTAAAACAAACGGAAGTAGGCTCATAAAAATAAAGCGCTGTCTGATCATTGGAAAAGAAGCCAATGCAACAAAAACTAATTTGCCTTTCAACTTTCCGACCGTAACATTTGCGGCTTTTGGATAAACAACAGCGTGGAGAAGTTCGTGAATAGTAAGCAAAAGGAATCCTATTATAAAGCCAAAAACAACAGCGATTGGGTGTATAACCAAGTCATGATTAACGATTGATTTTATGAACATTGCGACAAACAATACTACGCAAAGAACAGCCTCAATAGGAGCAGCCTTTTTTAACGTTTCGGCTATTGAATGAGGTGTGTCTAATCGAAGGGCATTTTCGGGAAGATTTCCTCGTTGATATTCCTTTATATCTTCAATGAAGGGCTTGAATGTAATCATCTGAATGCTCCTTATATTCCGATTTATAGAGCCGATATATTCCTGCTTTCCATTTATTATATCAGAAAAACTCTACAAAATCAATCAGAAGTCTAAAAAAATAAGGACGGAATTTCTCCCGTCCTTACTCAGACCGCCGATAAACCGCTATCTGCGTCGTCAACCCCACAACGGCAGGCTCAAAGCCTAGCCGTTATGCGGTTTCCTAGCATCTGACGGCTTCTCGCCGGTCTGAAGTTTTTCTAAAATTATTCAGCAGGGTAAACGCTTACCTGCTTGCGGTCTTTGCCGAGACGCTCGAACTTTACTGTTCCGTCAACTGTTGCAAATAATGTATCGTCGGAACCGCGCTTTACGTTCTTACCGGGGTGAATGTGTGTGCCTCTCTGTCTGTAGAGAATGTTACCTGCGAGAACGAACTGACCGTCAGCACGCTTTGCGCCGAGACGCTGAGCTGCGGAATCACGACCGTTCTTGGTAGAACCCATACCTTTTTTATGAGCGAAATACTGTAAGTTTAATAAAATCATGTTATTTTCCTTTCCGAGATGAAACCTCTTTTACTGTGATCTGAATTTTTCCTTTTTCGTCCTCGGAGATAAGCTCAAGATGCTTCTTAAAGGAAGCGATGACCTGTTTTCCTGCGATAGAGGACGCGCTGTCGGGGTCACGGATTACAAGTAAAACCTTGTTATCGAGAACCTTAACGTCAGCCTTGGTGAATAAGAATTCGGTGATTGTGTTAGCTGCAAGCATAACCGCCGAGGAAACAGCCGCACAAACAATATCATGTCCGTATCTGCCTGCTCCTGCGTGTCCCGATACGGAAAAACCGACTAAGTCGTTTCCGTAGGCTAAAAACTCGGCGTTAATCATAATTCTTACGCGTTGATTGCGTCGATCTTAACCTTGCTATAGGGCTGTCTGTGACCCATAGCTCTCTTTTCACCCTTCTTGGACTTGTAGGTAAATACGTTGATTTTCTTACCCTTACCGTTCTTGATGAGAGTAGCCTTTACTGCAGCACCTGCAACATAGGGAGCGCCTACTGTAACCGAGCCGTCGTTACCAACCATGATAACCTTATCGAAGGTTACTTCGCCCTCGTCAACACCGAGCTTTTCAACGAAAATCTCGTCGCCGACCTGAACCTGATACTGCTTTCCGCCTGTTTCGATAATTGCGTACATTTTTACATACCTTCTTTTTTTAAACTCGCTGTGCTGGGGTGGCATAAATGCTCTTAGTACCCTACACATGCGGCTTTATTATTCTATCACACCCGAATATATTTGTCAATAGCAAATCGGCAAAAATATAGATTTTTTGCCTTAAATATCAGCTCTGAGGCTGGAAAAGGCGATTTTTCACAGGGGTAAGCGCCTTAATAAGTACAATTCCGAGTATTCCGCAGGATAATATCTCTCCTGCACCCACCGTAAGCATAAGGAAGGGGATTCCGTCGGGAACACCGTATGCATAGGAAAGAACGAAGGGGACGATAAGTGTATTTGCGATAATCGGGGGAAGAGGGGCAAGGTAGCAGCTCTTTTTACGGAGCAGATAGGTGCCGATTGCGCCCAGAAGAGTAGCCAGACTACCGAAAATTATGTCCCAGATAACGCAGCCCGTCAGAATGTTTGAAAGCACGCAACCGATAAACAGCCCGGGTATTGCCGCCGGTGTAAAAAAGGGCAGTACCGTAAGAATCTCGGAAAAGCGAAGCTGGATAGACCCGTTCGCAAGTCCGATTGCGCCCGCAAAGCAGGTTAATAGGGTGTAAATGGCTGCAATAGCCGCCGCCTGTGTGATAAAAAGTGCCTTTGATTTCATGTTTAATTTTCTCCTTAGTTTTGATTTATTGCTTTCGCAAAGGCGAGGATGGTTTCGAACTCGCCGTTTTGATTCACTTTTCGGGAATCGGTTTTAGCCCTTAAGCGCTCTCTGACCGATATCCTTACGGAAATGAGCGTTTTCGAAGCTGATTTTGCTTACTGCCTTATATGATTTTTCAAGAGCCTCGGGTAATGTTTTTGCAGTAGCTGTAATTCCGAGAACTCGTCCTCCCGCTGTTAAGAATTTGCCGTTTTCGAGCTTTGTGCCTGCGTGGTACACAAAGGCTTCGCCGCCTTCAAGCTGTCCCATATCGTTAAAGCCGCTTATTTCGAGACCTGTGGGGTACTTTTCGGGGTAGCCGCCGCTTGCCATAACTACACAGGCGCAGCAGTCGTCAGCCCATTCAATCTCCAGCTCGCTTAGCTTTTCTTCCCATACCGCTTTCATAATATCGGTAAGGTTAGTCTTTAAAAGGGGCAGTACAACCTGCGTCTCGGGGTCGCCGAAGCGGCAGTTATATTCGATAACCTTAGGCCCCTTAGGAGTAAGCATAAGTCC
>JAEDHF010000066.1 GCA_016297165.1 Oscillospiraceae bacterium
AGAAGAAGCTGTCGTTTCCTCCTTTTCGGCGCTGTCCGCTGTGGAAGCTGTTGTTTTTGCAGTAGTAGCTTCTGAAGCTTCAGTAGCCTTTTCGGTTCCGGCTGTTGTATCGGAAAGCTTACCTCCGCAGGAAGAAAGCAAGGCCACAGACAGCATAAGAAGAGTAAGCGCTATCTTTTTCATAACATTATCCTTTCTCAGCGAAGGGTTTATTCCGCTTCCTCGGCAGCAAACTGGCTTGGGTGTCTTGTGAAGAAATCGACACGGGGCTCTAAGAATTTAAGCTTATGATCCTTTCCGTCTGTGAAAGAAGCCATTGTGTCGAAAATCTTATCCCAGCTCCAGAAGGATTTGTCAAGCTGTAAATACTCTAAAATCATTTCCGTACCCTTAGGAGCCATGGGGTGAAGGAGAACTGCCGCAGTTCTTATCATGTGGAACACATTTATGAGAGTTTTTCTTCTTAACTCGCTGTCCTCGTTCTTGTCTGCGTCGCCAAAGTTCTTCGCCATATACTTGCTTGCCTTACGGATATAGCTGTCGAGAACGTAGGTGGCCTGATGGAATTCAAAGCGGTACATAAAGCGCTCGTAATCGAGAATTGCTTTTTTAGCGTCGGCTAAAACCTGTTCATCCACCTCGCCCACAGGCATCATACCGTCGTAGTATTTCTGGGTTGTATAGAAGCAGGTTCTTATAATTCTGTTGAATACGTTAGAGAGAAGGAAGCCGTCCTTAACTACGGGGTCGGCGTCCTCGGGCTTAGCTTCGGGGTTAAGGGGCTTAGGCTGGAAGCTTACGCTTCTCTGTCCGAGTCCGAGTCCGAGATAATGCATTCTGAGCTGTTCGGGGGTATAGTAGTTTAAAAGGTCAGCCGCCATGGGTGGCTTTACCGAGCCCGAGCTGGAAGCCTTTTTATCAAGGAAAAGAATATGGTTATTTGCGCAGAGAACAGGAAGCTGCATATCGCCGTCGGCAGGGTCGGAAACTATTCCCTCCTTGCCCTGGAGTGCCATAAACATAGCCATTTCAGCAACGCCGTAGAAATAGATGTTATCTGCGCCGATAAACTGGTAAACCTGCGCGTCCTTACTGCACCAGAAATCCGTAACCTCCTTCATATCCCTGCCTCTGTCCTTTAAAACGGAAGCGGTAAAGGAAATAGGCGCCCAGAGGGATTCGGGCCATACCCATACTGTAAGCGGCTCCTCACCTTCAAGATTAGGAGCCTTTACGCCCCATTCGATATTGCCTGTAAGGCGGAAGGGTACGAGGGTTTTACCCGTTCTGAAACGGATTCCGTTAGCGGAAAGAATCTCACAAGCCTTATTCATATCGTCAAGCTTTCCGAACTTAATTGTAAAGGAAGGCTTTTTCTTTTCCTCGATGAATTCGTGTTCGGGCATTTCACCCTTAACAGCCTCATACTTTTCGAGAAGCTCGTTCTTGATATGGATTACGGGGTCGTTAAGAAACTCGGAAATAGTCTTTGTAACGAGAGGACGTACGTTCTTCTGCTTTGAGATATGCTCAACATACTCCTTCATAAGTCCGTTGAATGCAGGCAAATCGAAATACCAGTTATAAACGTCCTTCATTACGGGAGTTTCGCCGGTAAGAGTACTCTTAGGGTCGATAAGGTTTTCGGGCATATACTGATGTCCCAGGTCACATTCGTCGGCATAACCCTTTTCGGAATTACAGCCGTCAACGGGACATTTACCGATAACCTGACGTCCGTTTAAGAAACAGCCTGCCTTCTCGTCGTAGAACTGCTTATTTGCAATTCTCTTCAAGAATCCGTTTTCATAAAGCCTTCTTATAAATATATCGGAAACCTCGTCATGAATCTTCGCAGTTTCGCCAAGTCCCGAAGCGCCGAATTTATCAAGGCTTATCATATAGTCGTCAAGGGTTTTCTTCTGCGCTTCGTGGTTGGAGCGTACGAAATCCTGAATACTGCCCTCAAATTTTCCTTCGGCAACAAGCTTTCTGTAGCCCTCGGCGATAGGAGAACCGTAGCAGTCGGTACCCGACACGAAAATAACGTTTTCTTCCCCTAATCTGTCCCTTAAAAATCTCGCATATACGTCGGCGAATACGAATACACCGCCGATATGGCCGAAATGGAGAGTCTTATTGCCGTAGGGCATACCGCCTGTTATAATGGCTCTCTTCGGGAATTCGGGACGAGGAATTTCTCTTTTTACGAATTCGTTGTTGTTATCTTTTCCCATTTTTTAGTCCTTCCCTTCCTGTTCGGAAGTATTATTTATCTGATTACTTTATTCTTTCGAGGCTCGTTTTAAGTCTCTTTAAAGACTCCTCTTTTCCGAGAATGTCCATAAGCTCCGTAGCTCCGCCGGGGGTTACAGCAAGGCCTGAAACGCCTATTCTTACTGCCCACATAAGAGCGCCCGCCTTAACGCCCTTTTCCTCGGCAAGCGCCTTCAAATCGGCGAAAAGGGTATCGTTTGTCCAGTCGGAAACGCCCTCGAGAACGGGGATAGTGTATTCGAGAATGTCTCTGCAAAGCTCTACTGTAGTCTTATTCTTCTTGTTTACGAAAAGCTCCGTATCATAATCGGGAAGACCTAAAAGGAATTCCGCCTTTTCGTTTACCTCGGGGAAAACGGATACTCTCGACTGTACCATTGCCGCTAATTTCTTGTTATCTGCGTACTGCTTAAGCTCATCACGGTAATAAGGCTTCGCCATTTCAATAAACTTATCGGGGTCAAGCTTCTTGATATAATTGCTGTTGAACCATAAAAGCTTATCATAGTCAAAAACCGAGGGAGATTTGCTTATGCCCTCGAGGGAGAAAATCTTTTCAAGCTCGCTTATTGTGAAGAACTCTTCGTTTGTATCCTTGGGGCACCAGCCTGTGAACGCCATATAGTTGATTATCGCTTCGGGGAGATAGCCGTTCTTAACGAGCTCCTGGAAGCTTACGGAGCCATGGCGCTTAGAGAGCTTACTTGTAGTTCCGTCCTCGTTTTTACCCATAATAAGAGGAAGGTGGCAATATACGGGGCGCTCCCAGCCGAAGGCGTCATAGAGAAGAACGTATTTCGGTGTTGATGTGAGGTATTCACAGCCTCTTACAACGTGGGTAACTCCCATAAGGTGGTCGTCTATAACGTGGCAGAAGTTATAGGTAGGGAAACCGTCCGCCTTCATAAGAATCTGGTCCTGCATTTCGCTGTTTTCGATTTCAATATGACCGTAAACAACGTCGTCATAACCCGTACTGCCTTCGAGGGGCATTTTCTGACGGATTACGAAGGGGATTCCCTCGGCAAGGTTCTTTTCAACCTCTTCCTTTGATAAATTACGGCAGTGACGGTCGTAGCCTGCGCCGATATCGCCTGTTTCGTGAAGGCTGTCCAGTCTTTCCTTTGTGCAGAAGCAATAGTAGGCGTAGCCCTTCTCTACAAGCTCCTTAGCGTATTTCATATAGATATCCTTACGCTGACTCTGTATATACGGACCGTTGGGACCGCCGATATCGGGACCCTCGTCGTGCTTCATGCCCGAAACTCTTAAAGTATCGTATATAACGTCAACCGCACCCTCAACAAGACGTTCCTGGTCGGTATCCTCGATACGAAGAATAAACTTTCCGTTATTTGCTCTTGCAAGGAGATAAGCGTAAAGAGCTGTTCTTAAATTTCCTATGTGCATAAAACCCGTTGGGCTTGGCGCAAAACGAGTTACAAAGCCTTCTGCCATAGTTTTTCCCATCCTTTTCTTTTTGATATTTTCAATACCCTATATTATATGATATTTTTCCCTTTTTGTCAATATTTTACCCCTTATCAGAGTAATAAAGAAAAATAAAATTCGTCCTACCTATTGACATACTAACGAACGTTTGCTAAAATATAGTTATCAAATTATTGCTGTATAGGAGGTAACCGCCATAAAAACCATACCTACAAAAGAAAGAATACTTGACGCCGCCCTTACCCTTTTCGCCGAAAGAGGCTACGACGGCACAGGAGTTGACCTTATCGCCGAGAACGCAGGACTTAAGGGTCCCTCCATATATAAGCATTTCAAAGGCAAGGAGGATATCCTCGACGCTCTTATAGAAAAGGTTGAGAATTATTATGCAATAAATTTTGGTTCCGAGGATAGCCCGGGAAAAGTACCTGCCAATATGGAGGAGCTTATTGAGATTTCATTAAACAGAATTAAATTTACACTCACCGACCCCATTATAAGAAAAGTGAGACGACTCCTTACTATGGAGCAATTCAGAAATCCCGGTATCGCTAAGCTCACCACAAAGTATAACATTGACAGTCTCCAGGGCTTGTACAGACGACTTTTCTCCGCTATGATAGAAAATGGCTCCATTAAGCATAACGACCCCGAATTTCTTGCTATTATATTCACCTCCCCTGTTTCACTGCTGATACAGCTCTACGACAGAGAACCGCATAGAGAAAATGAGGCGGTAAAGAGGATTGAGGATTATTTCAGAAGGTTTGCCGAAGAATATGGCGTTTAAAGGTGACATATAAAGCTTATGGTACGAGAGATATACGAAAATGAATTGAATGCGCTTCTTGAGCTTTATCTTAATCTGCATGAGCAGTCGGTACCCGAAATGTCGGATAATCTGAAAAACACCTGGGACAGCATTATGAATGACAAAAATCATCACATAATCGTTAAGGTTATTGATGATAAAATTGTGGCTTCCTGCGTATGCGTTATTATCCCGAATTTAACGAGAGGCGTCCGACCCTACGCTTTTATTGAGAATGTTGTTACACACAAGGATTATCGTGGCAGGGGCTACGCTACGGAGTGTCTTAATTTTGCTAAGGAAATTGCAGTAAGTGAGAACTGCTATAAAATGATGCTCCTTACGGGCTCGAAGGAGAAAAAAACTCTGGGCTTCTACGAAAGAGCAGGATATAACAGCGCCGATAAAACCGCCTTTATTCAGTGGCTTGAATAAGCAAAATACCGCCGCAGATGTCAGAAAATGACAACTGCGGCGGTTTATTGTTATAATAATTCATTAAAGCTATGTATGAACATATCGGCTTCTTTTTCAATTTCCTCTGCGTCACGCTCCGAGGTTTCATCATAAACTCCTACGGTTTTAAAGCCGCCTGCCTTAGCGCCCTTTATTCCGAGAAGAATATCTTCGAAAACTACGCTTTCCTCCGCCCTTACGCCCATTCTTTCACAGGCAAGCAGATATATATCGGGAAAGCCCTTTTTCCGCTCAACCTCGCTGACGTTTACAACTGCGTCGAAGAAGCCTTCTATTCCCGTAAGCTTTAAAGCAGGAATATATAAATCCTCGTCGTTGGCGGTAGCTACCGCAAGCTTTATGCCCCTGCCCCTTAGCAGCTTAAGATAGTCGAGAGCGCCCTCCTTAAGCTTTACCTTATGGGTGTAGAAATCTATGGACATACTATGCCATTCCTTCATCATTTCCTCGGGAGTTTCGGGAATCCCGAAGCGCCGCTTCGTATAGACTGCGGTTTCGTAGCTTCCGAGATGCGCTATTTCAAGAAGATAATCTTCGGGGATAGTCATAATGCCCTTACTCCGCAGATATATCCCATCCAGCTCGCTCCAGAACCACATTGAGTCCATAAGGGTTCCGTCAAGGTCGAAAATCGCCCCTTTAGTATTATCCGGAATACTCATTCGCCCTGCTTCGCCTTTATATAGTCAACGATTATGTCAACGGTTTTATCTATGCCCACATCGGAATTAACGGTAATATCGTAGGCGTCAGCCCTGCCCCAGCTATCGTCGGCAAAATAATTGAAATATGCTATTCTGCTCTTATCCTTTTTCTGGACATAAGCCTTATAGTTTTCAGCCTTTTCGCCGTAGCCGTTCTTTACACGCTCCATTCTCGACTCAAGAGGAGCATGGATAAATACCTTTATTACGTCATCGCAGTCCCTTAATACATAGTCGGCACAGCGACCCACAATAACGCAGCTTTCCTTATTGTAAAGGTCCTTAATAACCCTGGACTGGGCAATAAAAATCATATCCGAGGCAGGAAGAATCTGGCTTCCTATATAAAGATGATATAAAAGGCTCTGTGTTCTTTTCTGGTCGTTTTGCTTTATGAATTCCTCGGTATAGCCGCTTTCCTTAGCCACAAGAGAAAGAAGCTCGCCGTCATAATACTTTATTCCCAGTTTTTCGGCAATCTTCTTACCTATTCCTCTTCCACCCGAACCATATTCTCTTTCGATGGTTATGATTGTTTTTTTCATACTGCAAGCCTCCTTACAATGTGTAATATATTACGAGAGTTCCCTTTTTTACGGAAAGCTCTGCTGTTTCGCCTGTGAATTCGTTGCTTACGCCGAGGGGGAAGTTGTTTCGGAGCTCCCCGTCGGTTAAGGTATATTTAAGATTTTTAAGAGTTACTCCTACGGAAATATCGGAAGCGGAAAAAACGGAAATATACTTCCCTTTTTCGCCCTCTAACTCTGCCTTTCCGTTTGTAAGGGCAGTAATCCCATAGCCCTCGCCGTAGAGAAAAGCCCTGTAGCCCTTTTCCGAAAGGTCACATAAAAGCTGTATATTCGCTAAGGTATGGTCGAGACGACCTCCTGTTCCGCCGTAAATATGAAAAGCTGTACAACCCATATCTATTCCGGCCATAATAGCTTCATGGGTGTCTGTCGTATCCTTTTCACAGGGGAGAAGCTTCAGTCTTTCCCTGTCGAAATCGGGTATTCTTCCGAGAGAATCGAAATCGCCGATTACATAATCGGGAGCTATATCAAGCTCCTTAAGATAGCTCAGACCTCCGTCGGCGGCTATAACAATATCATTATCCGAGGGCAGCCTATAAAGGGGAGTTTTATCTCCTGCCCCGAAAACAAAACAGCTTTTTTCCTTTTTTTCGGACAAGGTAATCACTTCCTTAATTTATTATACAATTTCTGTCCCATTTTGTCAATAGCATACAAAAATTATAACGAAGACAAGAGTTTTTCGGCAGTTATTTCCAATATATCAATATTACCGTCAAGCTTATCCTTATAGCCGCAGGCGCTTATAAAGCCGTTACGATAGGGGAGACAGACCGCTTCATTATTCTTAATAAGGCTATCCGCCGAAATATCCCGAAAGCCCTCCTGAAAGCCCTTTCCCGTAAGCTTCCCCCTGCTCTCCTTGATACACCATATACGACAGCTTTCTCTGTCCCTATCCTCTGATGATATAACCATTTTCAATTCGTCCTCGGTACAGAATTTTTCAACGGCACGAAGGCTTATAGGGCGGATATACTGGATATCTGCCCCGATTTCCTCTTCCGAAAGGGCGCAGATAACGGTATTCTCGGAATGGCTGAGGCTGAATTTCAGCGTACTGCCTTTAATAAAAGGCTTGCCGTGTTCGTTGTAATCGAAGACAGGAACAAGGCTTTCGCCTGTTCCGGTCTTTATTGCGTAGCGGAGAAGTGCGTAGGCGTAAGCGGAAGAAAGCCTGTTTATAAGGTTTTTCTTACCCTCGCAATATGAAAGCCTCTGCTCTGAAAGCAGAGGCTTTATTAGCTCATATTCTTCCTGCACGCCGTTAAAATCAAGCAGATATATTTTCATTGTAACAGTATTCTTTCATCGCAGTATTCACACTCGAGAACGTCTCCCGAGCGCTTGAAGCTATGAGGAAGATAGCGTTCCGTGTTGGTTATGCACTTAGGGTTGGTACAGCATACGTCCTTAATCTCTTCTCCCTTAAGCATAGGCTTCGCAGTAAGCTTATAATCAAGCACCGAGAGAATAAGCGCCATACGTACATACATTCCGTAGTTCGCTTGCTTGAAATAGAGGGCACGGGGGTCGTCGTCAACCTCCACCGCTATCTCATCTACCCTGGGCAGAGGGTGGAGAACGATAAGCTCCTTAGAAGCAAGCTTCATTTTCTTAGCGTCAAGACAGTAAACGTCCTTCTGTGCCTCGTATTCTTCGGGAGTGGCGAAACGCTCGCGCTGAATACGGGTCATATACAGTACGTCCAGCTTCGGAATAGCCTCTTCAAGAGTCCTGTATTCCTCGTAGGTTTTTCCGCTGGCGGAGATGTAGTCCTTGATATATGTGGGAACCTTTAATTCCTCTGTGGATATAAGTATGAAGTGATTTCCCTTATAGCAGGACAGCGCCTTCAGGAGAGAATGGACGGTACGGCCGTTTTTAAGGTCGCCGCAAAAGCCTACCGTGAGGTCCTTTAGTCTTCCCTTTTCCTCCTTAAGGGTAAGCAGGTCGGTAAGGGTCTGGGTTGGGTGAAGATGTCCGCCGTCTCCTGCGTTTATTACGGGGCATTCAGCTGAAAGAGCCGCCGCCTTCGCCGCTCCCTCCAATGGGTGGCGCATTACAAGTATATCTGAATAACCGCTTACAATCTTTGTTGTATCCTTAAGGTTTTCGCCCTTGGCTACCGAGGAGGAGGAAGGATTATCGAAGCCGATAATTCCGCCGCCGAGACGGAGCATAGCAGTCTGGAAGCTCATCTGTGTACGGGTCGAAGGCTCGTAGAAAAGTGTACCCATTATCTTTCCGCGGCAGGCTCCCGCATAAACAAGCGGCGCCGCCATAATCTCGTGAGCAAGATTCAGGATAGAATCCCATTGTTCGGGGGAAAAGTCGTTAAGGTCGATAAGATGTGAAAGATTTTCCGTCATACCGTTTATCCTTTCATTTTATACCTTTTTTATTATCGGAAATATTATATCACCAAGCAAGAAAAAAGTCAATAAAAGAGAGGTAATTTGCATTCCCTTACTCCGCTTCTTTTACCAGGGCATAAAGCCGCATATCAATAACCTTTCCGTTCTTGACTGCATTACTTTTCATTACTCCCTCAAAACGGAAGCCTGCCTTTTCAAGGACACGGCATGAGCCTTTGTTGTAGGCGAAGGGCTCGGCGAAAATACGGATAATATCGGTGTTTTCAAAAATATAGGCGCAAAGCTGCTTTACCGCCTCGGTCATTATTCCATTTCCCCAGTAATCAGCTCCTATGTAGTAGCCGAGCTCCGCTGTGCGGCGGTGTATATTGCCCTGACGAAATGCGCCGATACTTCCGATAACCTTCCCCTCGTAGATAATCGCAAAGGCAAAGGTACTGTCCTCGTCGGCAGAAAGCATAGCGGAAATATATTCCCGTCCGTCCTGCTCGGTATAGGGGTATGGGAGACCGTCACGAAGATTGTCCTGCACCCGTTTATCCGAAAGCATTAAAGCCAGAGCGCCTGCATCCTCAAGCGCCCATTTTTTCAGTTCACAAAGCATATAAACACCTCTTTTTTCTTGGACAACACCGCACAAAGACCGCCCTTGAATTATAGCATACTGCTTCGAAAAAGTCAATTTACACCATTTTCCTACAAATTGTGCCTTCGCTATTGACAAACCGCAATATATGTGATACAATGAGTACGCTGATAAAATAGTTTCCTTATCAAGAGCAGCGGAGGAACAGGTCCTGTGAAGCTGCGGCAACCCTTTGCGTATGCAAAAATGGTGCCAATTCCTGCGCCGAAAGGCGAAAGATGAGGGAGTGATAATGAAATTTCGCTCCCAGTAGGGAGCTTTTTTGTTGCGAATAGGAAGGTCGGCTTCATCGACCTTAAAACCAAGAATTAAGAAAGGAACAAAAAATGGCAAAGTTTTTATTTACCTCCGAAAGCGTTACAGAGGGACATCCCGATAAAATCTGCGACTGCATTTCCGACAGCGTTCTCGACGCTCTTTTAGCTCAGGACCCCATGTCTCGAGTAGCCTGCGAAACCTGCACAACTACAGGTATGGTTATGGTTATGGGCGAAATTACAACAAAGGCTACTATTGATATCCCCTCTATCGTAAGAGAGGCAGTAAGAGAAATCGGCTATGATAATGCCGAATACGGCTTCGACTGCAACACCTGTGCAGTTCTCACAACCCTCGACAAGCAGTCCCCCGACATCGCTATGGGCGTTGATAACGCTCTCGAGGGCAGAGAGGTAAACGCTATGGACACAGGTGCAGGCGACCAGGGTATGATGTTCGGTTACGCTTG
>JAEDHF010000067.1 GCA_016297165.1 Oscillospiraceae bacterium
AAGCTCCTTGCCCTTGATTTCGTGAATCTTGCACTTGAATACTGCGGGCTTGCCTGCTAATTCCTCAGCCTGGTAATTTTCGGGGAAGGTTACGTTTACGTCGAAGTCCTCGCCGATGTTCTTGCCAACAACCTGGTCCTCAAAGCCGGGGATAAACCTGCCGCTTCCGAGCTCAAGGCTGAACTTTTCTGCCTTACCGCCTTCGAAGGGCTTATCATCACAGAAGCCTTCGAAATCAAAGATAACGGTATCGCCCTTAGCTGCTGCACGGTCGGTTACGTCGATAATTCTTGCATTCTGGTTTCTTACTCTGTCGATTTCCTTATCAACGTCCTCGTCAGTAACAGTCTTGACAGTCTTTTCTACCTTTAATCCCTTATAGCCTTCAATTTTTACTTCGGGCTTAACGGTAAATTCAACCTTAAAGGAAACGCCGTCCTCCTTAGTTACGGAAGTAACCTCGGTCTTAGGAATATCAACTACATCTAACTTAAGCTCGTCGATAGCGTCTGCAACGGTCTTCTGATAGATGCTGTTAACTGCCTCTTCATAGAACACGTTTTCGCCGTACTGAGCCTCAATCATCTTTCTTGTAGCCTTACCTTTTCTGAAGCCGTGAATCTGAATGTTCTTTCTTCTCTTTAAATAGGTAGCCTGAACTGCCGCTTCAAAATCTGCGGCATTCACCTTAATTTCTGCTTCAACGGTATTTGTGGCGGTCTTGTTGCTTGAAATAATTTCCATTTTTTACTTTCCTCCAGTTTTATTGCTACTATTATATCATAATATAATAATAATTTCCAGTACTTTTAAATATTTTGGCAAAATTTTCACGATTTTATCATAATGGGCATAAAGCCGAGATAATCGGCGGCAACCATTTTATACTCGGTGCCGTTTTTTTCGCCGTTGAAGGCGTATCTGTGGCCTACCCCATGGATATGACCGTAGTAGCATTTCCTGATACCGAATTCCTCGATAACCTTTAAGATATACTCGTTTCTTTCGCCGTTATATAAAGGCGGATAATGTATGAATGCAGTAAGCTCTCCGCCAAGCTTAATGCCCTCGCTTACGGACATTCTGAACCTTCCCTCTTCCCTTTCAAGTACCTTAAGGTCACAGGGGGAGCCGTCCTCGTTTATCCAGCCTCTTGTGCCTACGACAGATAAGCCTTCAACGAGAAAAGCGTTATTGTTCAGTATTCTTATACGGTCGAAGCCCTTTTCCTTAAGAAAAGCGTTCATCTTCGAAGCGGTTGTCCACCAGTAATCGTGATTTCCCTTAAGGAGAATCTTATCGCCCTTAAGCTTATTATTTATAAAGGCGAAATCCTCATAGGTATCCTCAAGCTTCATCGCCCAGGAGATATCTCCCGGAACGATAACCGTATCTCCGTCGCCTACCACCCTGTTCCAGTTTTCAAGAAGCCGCTCAACATAACCGTCCCAGCCCTTAAAAACGTCCATAGGCTTATCGCAGCCCAGCGAAAGGTGAAGGTCTCCGATTGCGAATACGCTCATTACTTGGTAAGGAAGTTAAGAACCACGTCGCTCATATCAAGCTTTCCTACGGAGCCGCTGAAGCGAACCTTCTTATCCTTTGTTGCCGCTAAGGGAGCGGGCATCTTTGTACCCGTATAAGCTTCGAGCTTTTCGATAATTGTGAATTCATCCATGCCCTCGGGATTCTGTCCTAATGCCTCATAAACGGCCTTACCGAACTTATAGGGGTTAGCGGTAGAAGCTACGATTGTCTTGGTATCGTCGCCTGTTTCTGCCTTATAATCCTTATAAACCTTGTATGCAACAGCGGTATGGGTATCCATAAGGTAGGAATATTCCTCGAATACTTCCTTAATAGCCGCCTTTGTTTCGGTATCGTTGCAGCAGCCTGCATAGAAATCAGCCTTAATCTTTCCGAGAACCTCGGGAGTTACGCTATACTTTCCTTCCTTAGAAAGCTTACCGAACCATTCGGAAATGGTCTTGTCGTCGCCGTCGGTAAGGTGATAAAGGAGACGTTCGAGGTTGCTGGAGATAAGTATATCCATAGAGGGAGAAACGGTAGTATAGAACTCTCTGTTTCTGTCGTAAACGCCTGTGTTGATAAAGTCTGTGAGAACGTTGTTTGCGTTGGAGGCACAGATAAGCTTGTTAATCGGAATACCCATCTGCTTAGCATAGTAAGCTGCAAGAATATTACCGAAGTTACCCGTAGGAACAACAACGTTAATCTTATCGCCGTATTCGATTTCTCCGTCCTTAATAAGGGAGGCGTAAGCGGAAACGTAATATACAATCTGGGGAGAAAGTCTGCCCCAGTTGATTGAGTTAGCGCTGGAGAAGGTGATATTCATATCGTCGAGGATTTTCTTGAGCTCCTCGTTGGTAAAGATAGCCTTAACGCCGTTCTGACAGTCGTCGAAGTTACCCTTTATAGCGCATACGTTAACGTTTGAGCCTTCCTGTGTGGTCATCTGACGCTTCTGCATATCGCTTACGCCGTCCTCGGGATAGAAAACGGTAATGCTTGTACCCTCTACGTCCTTGAAGCCTTCGAGAGCCGCCTTGCCTGTATCGCCGGAGGTAGCTACGAGGATAGCGATTTTCTTACCGTCGATAACCTTCTTAGCGGAACAGGTAAGAAGATAAGGAAGAATCTGTAATGCCATATCCTTAAAGGCGCAGGTAGGACCATGCCAGAGCTCGAGAATATATGTTCCGGTAAGGAGATGAGAAATCTCGGAAACGTTTTCGGAATCGAAATTCTTTAAGTAGGCGCCATTTACACAATGTCTTATTTCATCGTCGGTAAAATCGGTAAGAAAGAGCTTAAAGATATCGAAGGCTCTTTCGGGGTAGGACTTGTCGCAAAGAGCGAGAATATCCTCTTTTGTGAGCTTCGGAATACTTTCGGGGACGAAAAGGCCGCCCTCGGAGGAAAGTCCCTGTGCGATAGCCTTGGCGCTCTGAACGCTTACTGCGTTGTTGCGGGTGCTTCTGTAATTCATGATTATGCCTTCCTTCTGTTAATATATACCTGCATCCGTTGCGTCGAATGCGTTTTCGTAATATTTATAGCCGAGAACTCTCGGAATATTTTCTGTTGTAACGGTAACCTCCGCTACGTCGAACCGTACGCCCTTATCCTCTATTCCCTTATCGAGAAGATAGAGCCTTGTCGCCTTTATAATGCAGTCTCTTTTCCGACGGGTAATTGCTTCAAGTCCCTCGGTAAGACTGCCGAATTTTCGGGTTTTAACCTCAACGACGGCGATAATTCCGTCCCTTTCGGCTATTATATCGAGCTCTCCGCCCTTAACCCGATAATTTCTTTCCTTTATAATATAGCCCTCCGCCGCCAGCCTTTCAGCCGTATAGCTTTCTCCGAAGGCTCCTCTTTCGCTTTTAACGCTCATGCCTTATGCTTCTTGAAGAAGCTCTGCCTGTGTTCGGGGCAGAAGCCGTACTTCGCTATCATTTCGTAATGAAGCTTCGTACCGTAGCCCTTATGCTTAGCGAAAAGGTATTCGGGATATTTTTCGTCCAGGGCTTTCATATACCTGTCCCTTGCGACCTTGGCAAGAATTGAGGCTGCCGCTATACTTGCAGACCTGCTGTCGCCCTTTACTACCGTTTCAACGGGACAGTAAAGCTTCGGGTCACGGTTTCCGTCAACAAGGGCGAAATCCACCTTTATGCCCAGCCCCTCTACCGCCCTTCTCATAGCAAGAAAGGTAGCGTTCAGTATATTAACCTCGTCTATTTCCTTAGCGGAAGCCGTAGCTATAGAGTAAGCGGTACATTTTTCAACAATTATATCGAAAAGCTCTTCCCTTTTCTTTTCAGAGAGCTTCTTGCTATCGTCGAGACCTTCGATAAAAGCGTCCTCGGGGAGAATAACCGCCGCTGCGTAAACATCTCCTGCCAGGGGACCCCTTCCTGCCTCGTCGATTCCGCATATTATGCCGTGAGCGGCTCTTTTTTCGCTGTCAAAAGCGAAACGGTTTTCAAGCAGAAGGCTTTTCGAGAGTAATTCTGCCAATTTTTCCACTCCTGTATTCGTCTAAAAGAGTTATCGCCGCGCGCTCTGTATCGGGAACTCCCCCCGACATCATCATACCGCGCTTTTTAGCGATAAGCTCCACTATATTTCCGTCAAGATTTTCAAGCTTATAGCGTTCCATAAGCCTTTCGGGGTAGTTTTCGGCTAGATAGCTTCCGAGCTCAGCGGCAAGAGCCTCAACATCGGTAACATCGTCCTTTATTGCGCCGGTAAAGGCGAGCTTAAGAGCCACGCTCTTATCGTCGAACTTGGGCCAGAGTATTCCGGGCATATCCAAAAGCTCAACCTCTTTATCAATGGTAACCCACTGTTTTCCACGGGTAACGCCGGGTCTGTCCTCTACCTTTACCTTTTTTGCATTCGCCATTCTGTTAATAAAGGAAGATTTTCCCACGTTAGGTATTCCTACCACCATAATTCTTAAGGCTTTTCCTATCATACCCTTAGCTCTTCTTTTTTCTAAAAGGTCGGAAAGCTTACTTTTTAAAAGGGGCAGGAACTTATTTATCCCTTTTCCGCTTCTGCAGTCGCAGACTAAAACGGAAATACCCTGTTTTTCATAGTATTCACGCCACTTAGCGGTAATCTTTTCATCTGAATAATCGCATTTATTGAGGAGAATAATACGGGGCTTAGAAGCCACAAGCTCGTTTATGACAGGGTTTCTGCTGGATTCGGGGATACGGCTGTCAACTATTTCAACTACCGCGTCCACAAGCTTCAGATTCGCCTCAATCATACGGCGGGTTTTGGTCATGTGACCGGGAAACCACTGTATATCGCTTTCGTAAGCCAACTAATTCACTCCTCCGAATTTATCGAAGGGGGCTACTCTTAGATAAACCTTTCCTGCGATAAGCCTTTCATCTACAAGACCGATAGCGCTGTCTCTGCTGTCCCTTGAGTTGTTACGGTTATCGCCGAGAACGAAAACGTAGCCCTCGGGAACGGTAACCTCGCCCCCGAAATCAAGGGGTCGTCTTGTATAATCGTTAATAGTGTGACCGTCCTCATAAAGAAGACCGTCCTTAACCTCTAAGGGGAGAGCCTCGTCATTTCTGTAAACTACGCCCTCATTAAAATCTATTCTTATCTTATCTCCGCCGACGCCTACTACCCTCTTAACAACAGCCTTACCCGGAGTTCCGTCGTCGTCAATAAGATTTTCCGCCCAGACTACGACGATATCGTTATGCTTCGGGGTATAGCCCATGCTTGTGATAAGAAGCCTTTCCTGATCAATTAAGGTAGGGTTCATAGAGCTTCCGTCAACGGAAGAAAGTCTCGTAAAGAACGTAAAAATAACAATAACAGCAATAACCGAACAAAGTATGGTGTCGAACCAGTCGAAAATTTCCGAGGCTATATTGCCTTTCTTTTCGGGTTCTTCTTTTTTCTCTGCTTCAGCCTGCTGTAATTCGAGTTCATCCATTATTGTTTCCTTTCGGATAAATAGCCAAATTGAGGTAACGGCGATAAACGCCATTACCCAATTTTCTATTTCTGAGGATCAGGCGATACCGTATAAAAGCCATAATGGAGCTTTTTTCGGTTTTGCCTTAGGCTTATCAATACTTAGCCTTAACCTTAGCAGCCTTACCAACTCTGTCTCTGAGGTAGTAGAGCTTAGCTCTGCGGACAATACCTTCTCTTACAACTTCAACCTTTTCAACTGCGGGAGAATGTACGGGGAATACTCTTTCGATTCCACAGCCGTGAGCGACACGTCTTACAGTAAAGGTTTCGTTGATACCGCCGTGCTTCTTAGCGATAACTGTGCCCTCGAATACCTGAATTCTGGACTTGTTACCTTCGGTAATCTTAACGTGTACCTTTACAACGTCGCCGACGTTGAACTTGGGAGCTTCAGCCTTTAAGCTGTCCTGAGCGATGAGTTTGAGTGCGTCCATTTTAAAATCCTCCTGAACCGATATTCTTACGTTACACTATTGACCTACTTAAGGTCACCTCTAAAAACCTATGCCATTTCTCTGCACTATGCCTTTAGCCGTCATATTGCCCAAAATTTTCTTGAAATACATCAAGTATTACTGCGAAAATTTAGTGCAATCTTACAACTAAATTCACAGCACATATAAACGACATAGTTTTTTAGAGGCGACCTTTATCTTCTTCGGCAAGCTCTCATTTCGGAGCTTTAACGCAGCGGAATATCCATTTAATGTTTGAGCAAGGTGCTCTTGCATTAACCCTCGTCGAGAAAAAACACTTTCCCTACGGTTACAAATGCCTTTATATTATAACATCTTTTTTTATGAAATGCAATACTTTTTTTCGTGAAAATGAGATTTTTAAGCGAAAATTTCGCCGTTTTTACAGTAGATTCCCACCCTTTTTATAGTCATTCCGACGATTTCGGTGTTATACTGCTTCTCGAAGGCGTCGAAAACGAGGTTAGCGTTGATATTGAACTCCGTTCCCGAGGGAAGTCTCATTCTTATAAAGCCCTCTCTTATTTCTATAAGCTCAATAAAGGGCTTAAGGTCGATTTCCGATATACCCTTCTTTGTTTTCTTTTCGGTGATTATATGCTCCTGCCCGAAAAAATCCGAAAGTAAGGAGAAGTCACAGTCTATATTTATCTCATACTCCGATTTTTCGATTTCGGTAGGCTTATATACCTGCTCCCCTACCCTTAAAACCCTTATATCGTGGGGAAGCGCGGAATTAAGCCTGTCCTTTACCTCCTCGGGGTTTAAGTCCTCGGTAAGCTTCGTGTCAAGACTCTCGCATACTCCCTCAACCCCTAAGGCAAGAGGCAGAGCGAAGGTAATATAAACGTGGGGGTTAAAGCCCTGGGTCTCCCATACCGGTAGCTTGCAGCGCTTTACCGCCCTCTGAAAAACCCTGTAAAGGTCGAGGTGGGAGATATATATAGCCCGTCCTTTTTTTTCGAAAAATACTCTTATATTATTCAAAGCAAGCCCCTCCTATACACTTATTCACGCCGCAGCCCGAGCATTTTTCACGGCAGTTTGGCGTTGTAACTTCCTCGTGGGCTTTTTTATTTTCTCTTACGAAGAAATCCTTTGAAAGGAGAATATCCATGTGGTCCCAGGGGAGGATTTCATCATACTCCCTCTTTCTGTTGGCATAAAAGGCAGGGTCGATACCGCATTCCTTAAATGCCTCCATCCACTTATCGAATTTATAGTATTCGCTCCAGCCGTCAAGCTTACAGCCCTTTTTCCATGCGGCATAGATAACGTCGGAAAGCCGTCTGTCGCCCCTTGCAAGAACTGCCTCAAGAATAGTAAAGCTATACCTCGACCAGCTTATATTTACCTTTCGGGAATTGATAATTTCAAGAAGATACTTCTGCCTTTTATCAATTTCCTCTTCGGTGGGCTGGGGCTCGAACTGGAAGGGGGTAAAGGGCTTCGGAATAAAGGTGGAGAGGGATACGGAAATCTGTACGCCCTTACCCTTCGGGCGGTTCGGAATAGTATAATAAAGGTCGATTATCTTATCGCAGAGGTCCTTTATACCCTCCATATCCTCCATCGTTTCGGTGGGAAGTCCAAGCATAAAGTAGAGCTTTACTGCGGTATATCCCCCCTCGAAGGCAATACGGCAGCTTTCAAGTACATTTTCCTCGGTGATGTTCTTGTTAATAACGTCACGAAGGCGCTGTGTACCTGCCTCGGGAGCGAAGGTAAGACCACTTTTTCTTACGCTCTTTATCTTATTTAAAAGCTCGTCGCTGAAACGGTCGATTCTCATAGAGGGGAGAGCAAGATTCACCCTCGCCTTATCGGTATAGTCCGTAAGCCTTCCTAAAAGCTTTTCAATCTCGCTGTAGTCGCTGGTGCTTAAAGAGGACAAGGAAACCTCGTCATATCCTGTAGTTTCGCAAAGGGAGATTGTATCACGCTCGATAGTATCAATGGATTTTTCACGGAAGGGGCGGTAAAGATAGCCCGCCTGACAGAAACGGCAGCCTCTTATACAGCCTCTTAAAACCTCCACAACCGCTCTGTCGTGAACTATTTCCGAAAAGGGCACAACGAAGCTTTCGGGGTAATAAACCTTATCGAAATCCTTTATGATTCTTTTCTTAACCTTTTCGGGTGCATTTTCAAGAGGAGTAACGCTTTTTATTGTTCCGTCGGGGTTATAGTCTATATCGTAAAGGGAGGGAACGTAGATACCCCCGATCTGCGCTGCACGGACAAGGAATTCATGCTTGCTGCAATTCTCCCTTTTACATTCTTCAAGAAGCCGCATAAGCTCTAAATTTACCTCCTCGCCCTCGCCTAAAATGCAAAGGTCGAGAAAATCCGCAATAGGCTCAGCGTTGCAGACGCAGGGGCCACCTGCACAGACTATGGGAGTAAGCGCCTCTCTGTCCTTCGAATAAACGGGCAGTCCTGCCAAATCCAGCATAGCAAGGACATTTGTGAAGGAAAGCTCATACTGGAGGGTAAAGCCGATAAAATCCATATCCTTTATTGGCTCAAGGCTTTCAAGACCGTAAAGGAGAATATCGTTACTGCGCATTTTCTCCTCCATATCTGGTAAGGGCATAAACACACGCTCACACCAGTATTCCGGTACCTCGTTAATAAGGGAGTAGAGTATCTTCATACCGAGATGGGACATTCCTATATCGTAGGTATCGGGAAAACAGAAGGCGAAGCGCATAGAAACCTCATCGGGGTTCTTCTGTACGGAGTTAAGCTCTCCGCCTATGTAACGAGAGGGCTTCTGTACCTTCGGGAGTATTCTGTCAAGCTTTTCTTTATACATATCTATTTTAACAGCCTTTCATTCATTATATCAATAGGGCTTCGGATATAGCCTTCATTATTATACTACATCTTATCGAAAATATCAACCGCAAGGAGATAAAAGAAGAAAATAATCGCCGAAAAGCTCATATACCCCGAAAAAACCGTTATAATAACAGCAGGCAGAACAAGTATCAGAGCGACCCTCTCCGCAATATCCACCGCTTTCATAGCTTTTTCCGGCGTCATAGCCCCGATAAAGCAGCATTCAAGAAGCCGCCGCCCGTCAAGTTCCCTTACGGGCAGGAGGTTAACCGCCGCAAGGATAAGGTTAATAACGGCGAAAAGGCGGAAACTCCCCATATCGGGGAGAATAAACCGGAACAGGACGAAAAGCAGTATATTTATCATACAGCCCCCCGAGGCGGCTAAAAAGCTCCTGCTGCCCCCATGAATATGAATACCTCCGCCATAGAGAATAATCTCCGACGGAGGCTTTTTTTCGAAAAGCATTATTATAAGATGCCCCATTTCGTGGAGCAGACTCCCGAGAAGGCATAAAATCGCCGTTCCCTCCCTATCGGTACATATCAGAAGAGCAAGCACCGCAGGAAACGAGAAACGAAGCTTAAGCCTTATCCTATTGAGCATATAATCCTGTCGGCTATCAGAGCCGCTTCGCTGTCGCCGAAGCCCTTAACTGCCCATAGGGAAAGAAGCATAACCGCCGAAATTACCGCCCCCGTAACAATAACTGCGCCGTAGCCGAATCGGGTATAGGCTTTTTTCGCCCTGTAACCCTTTTCGTAGCTTAGAAAGGCGTCCTTTTCCTTTTCGGTGGCAGAAGCAGCCTTTTCCCCGGTTTTCTCCGTAACGACAGGCTTTATCTCATTAGCTGCCGTTATTTCTCCCGTTTCCTCTTTACCCTTCGAAATAATTCTTACAGTTACTCCCATATTTACCCCCATATTACCGAAATAATCCATATAGTAACCGCTCCGGGAATTCCGAGAACTGCCGACAGGGCGGAATTATAGAAATTGATTTCAATTCCGCAGAAAACCGAAAACATTACAAGCACAAGCCCACCCGTCAGCGCTCCCCCGAGAGCATAAAGCTTCGGTCTTTTCGTCCTTATGTATATCCCCGTCATAATAAGGGCGGAGATAAGGATAAATGCACACATAATTATCTCGTAATTCTCCATTTTTACTCTCCTTTTCGGTAGGTTGTCCTAA
>JAEDHF010000208.1 GCA_016297165.1 Oscillospiraceae bacterium
GCGTTGCCTCCTGCCCCGTAGGTTACGCTTATATAGGCAGGCTTAAGGTCGGTAAGCTGTTCGACGGTGTTATATACCGACTGGAGATTGCCTGTTTTCTTGGGAGGGAAAACCTCGAAAGATAAGACGGTTTTTCCCTTTCCGTAAAGTTCCGCTATTTTCATATCAGAGTTCCTTTCCGTTGTATGTTATAGTAATATTTCCGGCATTTCCTGCGGAGTAATCGTTACTGAGATTAAACTCCGACCAGTCCGATTTTGTAATCCTTACGTTAATTTTAAGAGTATCGCCGCCGCTAAGGACGCCGCTCCCTTTTATAGTACATTTAGTATCACGGTTATCACCCTTCGAGGAAGAGAAGCTTCCCGAAATACTATCGGTACAAGCGGTATAGCTGCTTCCCGAAATATCCGCATAGTCACACCAGAAACAAAGGTCGGTTGCGCCGTCCTTCGTAAAGAAATAATCGGCGGTAAGCTTTCCGAGGTCGATACCTGTGCTGCCCGTGTTCTTGATTTCGAGGGTAAAGGCTATGGTGTTGGCGTTTCCGCTTGTAGCTTGCTGTGAAAGACTTACGCTTACGGTTCCCTTATCGGAAACGGGAGCGGTCTGACCGCCGCTGCTGTTATTGTTGCCGTTATTATTGTTATTATTGTTATTGTTGTTGCTGCCGTTATTGTTGGTAGGCTTTGAGATAAGCTCGGATATGGCCGTTCCCGTATTTGTCTCGTCGGGCTCCTTTCCGAATACGAGGGTATTTCCCTCGTAAAGAGCCATATTGTTTGCCTTAGTAAGATTACCGGGGCTTACCGAAGCTACATCAATATAAGAGGGGTCGTTGCTGTTGTCCCAGACGCCTTTTTCGTTTCTGATACGGAACTGAACTTCCTTTTTATGTGCGTCCTGACCTCCGGGGTAAATATCTACGCCCGTAAAATCAATAGCCACATAATAGAGGTTTTTCTCGCTGTTCCAGCAGTTTACGCCGCTTACACTTCCTCCCTGCATATAATTGGTTGAAACGGTAATATCCTTATAGGAGCCGCCTGCCTCATAAACCTCGGATAAATCGAAGAAGTAGCAGAGCTTAAGGTTATCTGCATTATGTGCAGGAGTAGTGGACTTGTTGTAAACGAGAGCTTTAATTTCGATAAAATCCTGTCCGTTTACGTTAATTCCTGCGTCGGCGTAAAGCTGAGGGCTTTCCGGCGCAGCTTCCACAGCCCCGAAGTTTTTCAGAGTTTCGCCGCCGTAGGCTTTGTAAAGCTTTGCGAGAGCGCCTGTAAAGCCTGCGTTATAGTCGCAGGCAACCTCGTTGTTTACGTAGTTGCTTCTGTCATCGGAATAGCCGTCGTTGCTGTCGGGGCCGCCTACCAATGCACCGTAAAGGATATGAGCGTTAACGGAAGGCTCGCCGATATTGTCGGTTGCCGAGCCGTGGGCAGTACGGTGGTGAGGGTTAACGGGGGGATTTTCCCCGAAGCCGCAGACAAAGCTTCTGCCGCTGCTGCCGAGAGCGTAGTCAATCTGCTTCTTTGCGAAGCTCTGATAGGTTGCCTTCTTGTCCGAGGGGCAAGTATCGCTGTCGGAATATACTGCCGCTAAAAAGGCGGTGGTGGTTGCGTATCTGAGAGCGCCCCACTGGTCGAGCCATGCAAGCCCCTTCGGAGTATGCTTAAGCTCCGAGTTCCAGTAGTTAAGATGCTGCTCCAGCTTATCCTTATAGATCTTTTCTCCAGTTTCTCTTGCTAAAAGGAGAGTGGTTCCCATGCCCTTATCGTCCCAGCATAATGCCCACTTATAATCATTTCCCGAAAGGGAGTAATAGCTCTTACACTTATCGAGATAGGCCTTTTCGCCGGTAGCCTTATAGAGCCAGTAGCCTGCAAAGGCAAGCTCGTCGTTAAAGCCGCTATGGGAGTTATAGAAGCCGTTTGCGGCGGTATAGCCCGAGTCGCTTTTTACCTTTTCTGCATAGGAATACAGCTCTTTTGCGTGCTTAAGACAAAGCTTCGAATATTCCGGGTCGCTGTCCTTGAACACAATGGCGCAGGTAGCTAAGGAAGCGGCTGTGCCTGCCGCAACGGTAGAGCCGCCGCTATTAAG
>JAEDHF010000068.1 GCA_016297165.1 Oscillospiraceae bacterium
TCGATAATGTCGCTCTCCGTCAGAACGCCGTCTGCAATCATCATCTTTTCCTGTTCGGCAAAAGGCGTGTTCCATACAATATCCCTGTGAGCAAACGCCCAATCAAGAACATCTGTGAACTTTGGGTTGAAATCCTTGTGATACGACTTGTTTTTCAGCTCGTCCATATATCTCATAGACCAAGCTGTTATGAACTCGCCCCACTCGACTTCCTCAATGCCTATTGCGCTGAAACCTGTTGTTGGTAAAGCCATATTTTGCTCCTTTCTCACAAGTCCTGTTGCCTCTAATCTTATTATACACCCGAAAAACCGATGTGTCAATGAGGTTTTGTGCTATAAATAGCATATTACAAGAGAAATTACAGCTTGTTGGCAAGAGAACGCAGCACCTTGAAATCCTCTCCGTCAGCCATAAGCAGTAAATCGTCCATATATCGGGAGAGGGTTTCGGCTTCGGTTGCGGAAAGAGTGACAGGAATAACGGATTTACTGCCCGTTTCGTCCTCGTCATCTTCGTCCTCATCTTCTTCCTCGTCAGTTTCGGAAGAAACCTTTTCGGCAGAAAGCTCCTGTTTCTGTATCTCTTTAACCTCTTTGTGGGAGATTTTCGGATTTTCGGTTATGATTTCCTGCTGCTTTTCGGGAGCCAGCTTCGCCACCTCGTTGGCGGTAGAGATTGACATATCGCCAGCCTTTACCGCCTGTTCAACATCGGGAATAGCGTTGTGCTTGATATTATCCAGCTTTCCGACTTGTGCAGGCGAAACATTAAGGGCTTCGGCTATTCTGTCCCTTATTCTGCCCTTGATTGTCTTGCCCTCGGCTTCAAGCTCCTTGAATATCCGTGTAAGCTCCTCATACTCACGCATTGTATCTGCGTCCGAATACTTACGCTGTGTTGCGTTCAACATTATGAGGTCAAGCTCCGTTTCGGTATTCGGCTTTGCACCCTTTATGAAACAGGGGACTTTGCCGTTTCTTCTGCGTCCGTCGGCGATAAGGGATTTAAGAGCCGCAAGCCGCCTGTGTCCGCTGATAAGCTCATACTTGCCGCCGTTCTGCTCCGAAACCACCAGCGCCGTCATTAAGCCCTGTCGCTCAATATCGTCTGCAAGGGCTTCAATCTCCGACATCTCATAGAAATTATTCTTGTTCGGCTCGATAAGGTCAATGTCAATCATCTTAAGGCTATCTATGTAGCTATCTGCATTAACCGTCTGAATATCTGCCACTATTGCGCTGTCAAGCTGAAATCTTCTGCTCATTCTTCTTCAATCCTTTCTGCAATTTCTTCTGCTAATTCTTCGTAAGCCTCTGCCGCCGCCGTCCATTTCATATATTCCTTTGCCGTCAGCTTGTAGCTGAAAGAGTTTTTGATTACACGGCTGAAAGGAATGGTGGTATTAAGCACCTTGTTTCCGAGCGTGTGTTTGAGCAGCTCCAAAAGCTCAATATCCGAGGGGTTTTCCTTATCGAACTTGTTCACGATACAGCCGCCGAACTTTGCATTACAGTTGGCAAGAGCGTTCGTAACAGCGGGAATACCCTGAATTGCGAATGTACCAAGCTCAATCGGAACAAATACGCTGTCTGAAAGCGTTATAACCTTTTCTGTCAGCTTTGTAAGAGCAGGCGGCAAGTCCAGAACTGCATATTCGTAACTATCGTCGAAATTCATAACCTTGCGAACATTTGCGGTCTGCACCTCATCGGAAAGCTGCTCAAACTGTGCGGCGATAAGATTAAGAGCAGAGGTCGCTGTTACAATGTCGATGTTCGGATACCGTGTGGAGCTTCTTGCTACGGTGGGGGAGAAGTTTTTCTTTATCAGAGCTGTTTCAAGCCCTGCTTTCGGCTCTGCGAAAAAGCGGGAGCTGTTCGCCTGTCCGTCAAAGTCAATAACCAAAACCTTGCCCGCCATTGAAAGCTCGTTCGCAAGGTTGATTACCGTCGTTGTCTTTCCAACGCCGCCTTTGTGGTTGTAGATTGCTATTGTTTTCATATATTTTTCCTTTCCGTGCTTGTAAAAGCACCCTCAATTTTAGCCGTGCATATCGTGATTGACCATAGCTGAAAAGAAACTGCCAATCGTGTATGGAGCGTTATATAGCGTCGTTATCAGATACGAACGAATATTCCTAATATCACTCGGACACCTGTCCATAGCCATAATGACGTATTCAATGTGACCGCTATCCAGCTTCAGGAACTGCGATTTGACTACCTCTTGCGGAAAATCCTCGCCGTTTACCCGTATGTAAAACCTGTTTGAACTTACAACGTCAACCATAAGGTGCAATATTTCATCTATCCTGTCTTTTCGATTGCGGTTTTGTTCAACAAGACAGTCGTAGTCAATATTTTCCTTAATTAGTTCAAGATACTCGGCTCGCTTTGAAGAAGAAACAACAGGAGAGGGCTGCGGCATATCTATCCTATCAATCTTATCGGGCGCAGCCTGTTGATTGATTGATTGATGATTATTTACTGATGTTTTATTATCTGTTGTTTTATATAAAGAAGAAGGGGCAGTAAAAACTTCAGAACAAGTTTCGCAGTTTCTTTGGAGCAAGTTATTAAGTTCCTTTGGAGCTTGCTGTTCAGTTTCTTCACTGCAAGGATTTGAGTTTTCGATTTCCTCGATATTTTCAAACGAAGCAGCGTCCTCGGTGAATACGGTTTCTTCTTCCTCGTCGGTATAGCTGCTTTCCGAAAGGTCAGACTCATCAGAGTGCTTGCGTTTCTTCTCGTAGGACAAAGCCGCTTCAATCTTTGCAGAACGCATTATTTCTTCACCTTTTGCAACTAACTTTGCGATAAGTTCAAGGTCATTGATGATACGGAAGCTGCGTCTTGCCGGTAAGCCACGATTTTTGGTTTCGATAAGCCCGAAGCTTTCAAGGGTCGTTATGCAGCGTTTCTGCCTAAATGCTGAAAACGATGTGCTTTCAAAAAGGTCGGGGATTGTAGAGTAAAACCAACCGTCATCAAGCATATCGTTCTTTTGATAGTATCTGTACTTTGATAAAAGAGCATTATACACAATAGTTTCACAAGCCCCTAAAATATGAGCTAACGGACGGCAGACCCCCAATGTGTTTGTGGGGTTGATAATTTCAAATATATCCTTACTCATTTTAGTGTCCTCCTGTTGGTGTGGTATTGTTATTCTCCTGTATATTAAATTCGGGCATAAAAAAAGGGCGTACCTCCATAAAGAAGATACGCCGAATTTGCCTGTTTATTTTTTAGCACACTAAATCAGCAAACAAGCGCAAAGCGTGTATGCTGATTTGGTATATTTTGGCTCAAAAAAGCCTGTTTTTTTGTCGTTAATGTAACACCCCCATTTTTTGGCAGTTTTTTACCGAAAAATTCAAAGTGGAAAAAGAATTGAAAAATTACGGCAAACTCTCGGAAACCTTGATATATAAGGCATTTATCCGTTTGTCGTAATTATACCATACGGGCATAGCCACGCCTCGTTACTTATCGAAATGGGTTTCTCACCGCTTTTGATAGCCGAAAGGCTCGGTCACGAAAAAGTTCAGACAACTTTGGATACTTACAGTCACCTGTATCCGAACAAACAAGCAGAGGTAGCCAAAAAGCTTGACGACATCTGATAATCAAGCGTGTTGGCTACAAAAAAAACGCTCAAATGTAGCCATTTTGTAGCCAATGGCAAAATAAAACCCCGAAAATCCGCATAACAAAGGGATTTTCGGGGTTTAAATTTTTATTCCCACTCGATTGTTCCCACGGGCTTAGGAGTAAGGTCGTAGAGAACTCGGTTTATTCCCTCAACCTCAGCGGTGATACGTGCGGTAATGCGCTTAAGTACATCGTAGGGGATTTCCTCGATAGTTGCGCTCATAGCGTCGGTGGTGTTTACTGCACGGATAATAGCGGGCCAGCCTTCGTAGCGCTTGCTGTCCTTAACGCCTACGCTCTTTAAGTCGGGAACGGCGATAAAATACTGCCATACCTTTGTGTTAAGACCGCATTTATCAAATTCCTCACGGAGAATAGCGTCTGCCTCACGGAGAGCGTTAAGACGGTCTCTCGTTATTGCGCCGAGGCATCTTACGCCAAGACCGGGTCCGGGGAAGGGCTGGCGCTCTACCATAGAAACGGGGAGGCCGAGAGCCTTACCTACTACACGAACCTCGTCCTTAAAGAGAAGCTTAACGGGCTCAACAAGCTCAAACTTCATTTCCTCGGGAAGTCCGCCGACGTTGTGGTGAGCCTTTACGCCGTCGCTTTCGAGAATGTCGGGGTAGATAGTACCCTGTGCAAGGAAGGAGATACCTTCGAGCTTCTTAGCTTCCTCGTCGAATACCTTGATGAATTCGCCGCCGATAATCTTTCTTTTCTTTTCAGGCTCGCTTACTCCCTTAAGCAGGTCGAGGAAGCGGTCGGTTGCGTCGATGTAGATAAGGTTAGCGTCAAGCTGATTCTTGAAAACTTCGATAACCTGTTCGCTTTCTCCCTTTCTCATAAGGCCGTGGTTAACGTGAACGCAGACCAGCTGCTTGCCGATTGCCTTAATTAAAAGCGCAGCCACAACGGAGCTGTCAACGCCGCCGGAAAGAGCGAGAAGAACCTTCTTATCGCCTACCTGAGCCTTAATCTGCTGAACCTGCTCAGCGATAAAAGCGTCAGCCTGTTCCTTGGTGGTGATGCGTGCCATAGAATCGGGTCTTTTGTTGTTGTCCATTATTGTGTCCTCCATATATTTTTAAGCATTATTATTATAGCATTTTTCTTTATTGTTTTCAATACTCTGCTGAAATTTTCGGAGGTGTTTTTGTGTTTACTCTTATAAGCGGATAAAAATACTGCCCGAAGAAACCCTCGGGCAGCAGCATAATATTAGGTAAATTACATCTCAATTCTTAAGCCCTGTGCGCTTTCAACAGTAAACTTAGCCTCTCTGTCGGCGGTAACCTTTATTACGTCGCCATTTCTTTCTGCCTTAACAACAAGAGCGAGGTTAGCCTCCTTGTCGTAAATCCTGCATTCAGCAGTCTTACCGTCCTCTAAGCCGTAGATAACGAGCTTAGCGTCGGTAACGTAGTCATAAGCGAAGTTTCTTGTGAAATTACCGTAGGCGATAATTGAGTTAGGCTTAGCGTAAAGGGGCATTCCGAAGTAGTCGTACTTCTTTTCATACCATTTTCCACCCTCGAGAACTTCGCCTGTCTGGATATCGGTCCATTCGCCGATATCGGGAAGATAGAAGGAACAGGTTCCCTCCTCGTTGAATACGGGAGCAACAAGGAGATTGTCGCCCAGCATATACTGCCGGTCAAGAGAAAGGGTAGCGGGGTCCCTTGAATACTCCATAACCATAGCTCTCATCATAGGGATACCCTCGGTATGAGCCTTTACTGCATTAGCAAATAAGTAAGGCATAAGTCTGCCCTTAAGCTTTGTGAAGTGGCGTACTACATCGCAGCTTTCCTCGTCGAAGTTCCAGGGTACTCTGTAGGAGCTGTTGCCGTGGAGTCTGGAATGAGAGGACATTAAGCCGAAGGCAGACCATCTCTTATAGAGGTCGGGGGAGCCGGTAGCCTCGAAGCCCGAGATATCGTGGCTGAAATAGCCGAAGCCCGAAAGGCAGAGGGATAAGCCGCCGCGTATTGTTTCCCACATACTCTCGTAATTGGAGAAGCAGTCGCCGCCCCAGTGAACGGGGAACTGCTGACCGCCGACGGTAGCGGAACGTGCAAATAAACAAGCCTTATTTTCGCCGTAGTATTCCTTAAGAACGTTGAAAACGGTCTTGTTATAGAGATATGTATAGTAGTTATGCATCTTATAGGGGTCGGAGCCGTCATAGTAAACAACATCGGTAGGAATTCTCTCGCCGAAGTCGGTCTTGAAGGCGTCAACGCCCATTTCGCAGAGTGCACGAAGCTTAGAAGCGTACCATTCGCAGGCAGCAGGATTGGTAAAGTCAACGATTGCCATACCGGGCTGCCACATATCAGCCTGGAACACGGAGCCGTCCTTCTTCTTGATGAAGTAGCCGCCCTTTACGCCCTCTTCGAAAAGGGTGGAGCGCTGTGCAATATAGGGGTTAATCCATACGCAGATTTCGATATTCTTTTTCTTAAGCCTTGTGAGCATAGCCTTAGGGTCGGGGAACATTCTCTTATCCCAGGTAAAGTCACACCAGTTATACTCCTTCATCCAGAAGCAGTCGAAATGGAATACCTCAAGAGGAATATCTCTTCTCTCCATTTCATCAATAAAGGAGGAGCAGGTTTCCTCGTCGTAGTTGGTGGTAAAGGAGGTAGTAAGCCATAAGCCGAAGGTATATGCAGGAGGAAGAGCGGGCTTGCCTGTTAATGTTGTGTAGGTCTTTATTACGTCGGCAATAGTTTCGCCGCCGAAGATGAAGTACTGAAGACGCTGACCCTGAACGGTAAATGCAATCTTAGAAACACTTTCACTTGCGACCTCGAAGGTTACTTTTTCGGGGTGGTTTACGAAACAGCCGTAATTACGGGAGGAAACATAGAAGGGGATAGACTTGTAGGTCTGCTCGGAGCAGGTACCGCCGTCGTTGTTCCATACCTCAACGGTCTGACCGTTCTTAACGAAGGTAGAGAACTTTTCGCCGAAGCCGTAGATGTTTTCGCCTACAGAAATGTTGAGCATTTCGCGCATGAAGGCGTTATCGTCGGTTTCGCTGTCTGCGTAGAAGTTTTCGCCCTGCTTGGCTGTCATACGGTTGTTGGTGCGCCATGCTTCTTCTTCGATATAGCTTGTAGTGCGCCAGCCCTGCTTTGTGAGGAGTTTATCGCCGTAGTAGTATTCAACGCTCCAGGCACCGCCTTCGCCGCCGATAACTGCCTTGGTTTTTCCCGAGATAAGCTCATAGCTTCCGTTTTCAAGCTTGTTGATAACGGGCTTAAAGCTGTTGTCCTCATAAAGCTCGAATTCGGGACCCTTTCTTACCTGTCCCTTGTAATGCTCAACGGTAACCTTAATTGAGTTTTCGAGGGTAGAGGTGAATGTAATTTCGAGGGCAGGACCGCCGAGGGTCATACCTCTGTTCTGAATCCACTGATTTGTTGCAAATACGGTAACGGAATTGTCGGTTGCAGTTACTTCGTAGGACTGTGTTGCGTAGTTTACGCCGTAGCCGGGCTTATTGAGCCAGAAGCCGTCAGAAAATTTCATAGCGATAATATCCTTTCTGTATGTAGATATGTAAATCGGTGATGATTTTGTAATCGTTTTCACCATCTGATATAATACTATCATATATTTCAGGTTTTGTCAATAGTGTAATGATATTTTTTTACGGAAATTATGGTATAAGGCTATGTAAAATATTTGGTTGATTTTGGAAAGTTTTTATGCTATAATACATATACAAGTCGGGAAATAACAGACCGGCGAATTAGGATATGTAAAGGAGAAGGAAAATGAACAGAGCACTGGTTGTTATCGATATTCAAAACGACATCACAAAGCACTATAAGGATATCGTTGAACGAATCAATACTGCCATAGACTGGGCAGAGAAAAAGGGAATGCACATCGTTTACATCAAGCACAATAACATTACGGCTGGTACACGTACATTCAAGCCTGGTTCAAAAGGCGCCGAGCTTGTGCCTGAGCTAAAAGTGGTTTCGGACAATATCTTCGTAAAAACCAAAAGTAATGCATTGACAAGTGAGGAATTTACCGGGTTTATAAATACCAACCGGATAAACGAGTTCTATATCACAGGAGCAGACGCAACTGCATGCGTGAAATCAACCTGCTTAAATATGACAAAAGCAAACTATATTGTTCATGTGATTTCCGACTGTGTTACAAGCTACGATTTGAAGAAGATGGATGAAATGCTGGCATATTATTCAAGCAAGGGCTGCGAAGTAAAGCCTCTCTCCGAGTATCTCGGATGATTCTGATTTTCTCGGATTCCCATATACCGAGTGTCTCGGCTACTTGTCCCATCTTTTAAAAGCACGTTCTTTGTCGGATTTAAGTTAATGGCGGTTGGAAACATACTGCGTATTTTCGCTATAAAATCTGAAATTGGTTGCGCTACGCTTATCGAAAATTTACTGTAAAAGAGCCATAAAACAACAACGCCGCCCTTGTACTTAAACAAGAGCGGCAATATTATTTTCGATTATGCGAGGAATCCGTTTATTATCTGTTCCTCCGCCTCCTGCTCGGTAAGACCAAGGGTCATAAGCTTTATAAGCTGTTCTCCTGCGATTTTGCCGATAGCGGCTTCGTGAATAAGTCCTGCGTCAATGTTGTTTGCCTGAAGCTGGGGAGTTGCTAAAACACAGGCGTTATCCATTATAATAGCGTCGCATTCCGTATGACCCGAGCAAGCGCAGTTGCCGTTAATACGGCTTAAGAAGTCCTGCTTGCTGTTATCCTTGGCTACGCTTCTTGAAACTACATTTGCGGAACAGCCGTCTCCGTTCATATCCACGAGAAAATCGGTAACGGCTCTCTGCTCGCCCTCGGTAAGGATTTTTTCCTTTACTACGAGAGTGGATTTTTCCTTCAGGGAAGCGGTAGTTTTACGTACCGTATCGTCAATACCGCCTATCTGTGAGGTTTCCATTTCAAGCCTTGCGCCCTCTTCGAGATACACCACCGTTTCGGGATTCATAAGGCGCTTGCCTGTTCCCGAGCCTTCGCCGTAATGCTTTTCTACATATTTTACCTTGGAGTTCCTGCCCACATAGAAGGTATGGATTCCGTCGTGAGCGGAATCGCCGCAGCCGCTGTTGTGAATGCCGCAGCCTGCCACTATAACAACGTCGCAGTTTTCGCCGATGTGGAAATCGTTATAAACGGTATCCTTAAGTCCCGTCCGGCTCATTATTACGGGGATATGAAGGCTTTCGTTAACGGTACCGTCCTTGATGTATATGTCAATGCCCGAATTGTTTTCCTTAGGCTGAATATCTATGTTTGCAGTAGTATTTCTGCCGAGAGAAGCGCCGTCTCTGCGGATATTGTAGGCGCCTACAGGGAGGGCGTCAAGCTCCGCAATTTCCTTAAGGAGCTTCTTTTCGATAGCGTTAATCTCCATTATTTTCTACCCCCTTCTATTTTGTCAAGTAAAGCGCTGCAGGTGCCGCCTGCGTCAGCACTGCTTAAAAGTCCCGGGAGAATTTCATCTCTGCTGCCAACCTTAGCTACGCCGCCGTCACGGATAACCACTATAGTATCGGCAATATTGAGGATACGCTCCTGGTGGCTGATTATGATGATGTTGCCCTTTGTGAGAGAGTACATTTTTTCGAATACCTTAATAAGGCTCTGGAAGCTCCAGAGGTCGATACCTGCCTCGGGCTCGTCGAAGATAGAAAGCTTTGTGCCCCTCGCTAAAACCATAGCGATTTCGATACGCTTAAGCTCGCCGCCGGAAAGGCTTCCGTTAAGCTCACGGTCGATATAATCCCGGGCGCAGAGTCCTACCTCGGAGAGAAGGGAACAGGCTTCGTCAACGCTCATACTTTTTCCTGCCGCCAAGGCAAGGAGATCCTTCACGCATAAGCCCTTGAAACGAACGGGCTGCTGAAAGGCGTAGCTTATTCCGAGACGGGCTCTTTCGGTTATGGACATATTAGTAATATCGACGCCGTCCAGAAGGATTTTACCCTTTGTGGGCTGATAGATGCCTGCAATAATTTTAGCGAGGGTAGATTTACCGCCACCGTTGGGACCAGTGATAGCTACAAAGCGGTCGTTTATAGTAAGGCTTACATCCTTGAGTATTTCCTTTACGCCCTGTTCATTTTCCGCTTCAAAGCCCACATTTATCAGTTCAAGCATAAGTAGAGAGTTCCTTTCCTTTTGTTGCTATTTATTCAGCCGAAAAGCTCGGTCGTATAACTTTAATTAAATCAGTAGATTCTATTATATTACGATTGGCAGATTTTGTCAAGGGCAAGAGGACAGGGC
>JAEDHF010000069.1 GCA_016297165.1 Oscillospiraceae bacterium
AACTTCCGATAGGCTTTATGATATTGAAATAAGCCTATCGGAAGTTGCTAAAGTGTAAGGATTTTTATAAATAATAAAAGAAATCCTTGCACTTTAGTTCGTCCCTTGGGACGAAATGAGCTTGACATCAAGTAGTGTGTGCGCCTTAAAGCCTGATTTTCAGGCTCTGAGGCAATAACTGTCCTGCGGACAATTACCCGGCACACACTATTTATCATATTTCTGATTTGACATTACCGCTATTATATATTATAATTATTGGAGAATTCTAAAAATATTGCTTCTGAATTATAAATGAGGTTTATATGTATATATGAAAGGTCGATTATATGAGCTATATCTGCTTTGAAAACGTAAGTAAATGCTTTAATAAAAACGTCGTTATCGACTCTGCGGCTTTCGGGATTGAAAAGGGCGAGGTCTGCGGCTTCGTCGGAAGAAACGGAAGCGGTAAGACTGTTATTTTTAAGCTTATGACGGGACTTCTTATGCCCGATTCGGGCAGCATTACCATAGACGGCGTCAATTATTCCGAAAAGGGGCGGTTTTTTCCTTCTGCGGGAGTTATGATAGAAACTCCCGGCTTTATTCCCCATTACAGCGGTCTTAAGAATCTGCGGCTTCTTAACTCTATGAGCAATAACCCTGTGCCGAAGGATGAAATCTGCAGGCTTATGGAGCGGCTTGGACTTGACCCGAAGAATCATCACCCCACACGTACATATTCCCTTGGTATGCGGCAGAAGCTCGGAATAATCCAGGCGGTTATGAATAAGCCCGAGCTTCTTGTGCTGGATGAGCCTATGAACAGCCTTGACGCAGAGTCTGCAAGGGAGGTAAGAGCCCTTATTTCCGAGCTTAACGAGGGCGGCACTACCATTGTTCTTGCAAGCCACATTTCCGAGGATATTGAAACCCTCTGCACCCGTATTTTCAGTATAGAAAATACTCATGTCAGTGAGCTGAACAGGAAGGGTGCGTTTGTATGAGATTTATTGTTACCGACCTTAAGCGGATTTTTACGGAGCCGACCTTTTATATAAGTATGGCGCTGAATCTGCTGCTGCTTGCTCTTGGTATAGCGTTCGCTTCCGTAAGAGGGGAGACTGACAGATTGTTTCTCTTTTCCCAGTCCTTCGCTCTGCCCTTTGTGGCGCCTTTGCTGGCGGCGATGCCTTATTCCGTGATGATTATGCAGGAAAAGGAAACACGCTACGGCTCGCTTATGAATATAAAGCTTTGTGCAGGAGGCTATGAGCTGAAAAGGCTTTTAACCTGCGGAATTTCGGGAGCGGCGGCGCTTTTTATACCACAGCTCCTGCTCTTTATCGTCTGTATTTTTACAGGCGGAATAAGCGATTTTTTCTATGATATAAGAGTTCTGCTTTTGTCTTTGGCGTTTGGCTTTTCCTATGCGGTTATTTCCTACGGGCTTACCTTTGTTAACCGACATAATTATGTGCCCCTCGTTATGCCACAGGTGCTTTATATGCTTTGTATATATGCTTTTCCGATCATCAAGCTGGAAAAATTCTATCCGCCTCTTGATTTATCTCCCACGATATACGGCGGCGAAATAACCGCCGAGCGATTTGTAATTCCCCTTTGCCTGATCGTCCTGGGTCTTGCGCTTACATTACTCGGAAAGGCAGGTAAACGCCTATGAAAAAGCTTTCGAGACTTACCTATAGCCTTACCTCCCATATTCCTGCGGCAAGGTGGTGCCTTGCCCTTATAGTAATAGCTTTTACTGCTGTTGTAAGCGTGTATAAGTATATCGACCTTGCGGATATGGCGACCTTCTCCTGTCACGAGGTACTGTATCTTATACTTACCGATACTACGAATATTGTGTTTATCTATCTGCCTGCATATCTTTTTATTGTAAGCGGCATAACCTTCGACAGCGGCTTCGGGAGAACTGCTGTGCTAAGGCATGAAAGCCGCAGAGAATGGCTGGATATAAAGCTTATTACTTATATTGTCAACACTCTTATTTTCTTCGGGGCTGTTATTCTGTTCGATTTTGCGGTAAGCTATAGAGTTTTCGGCTTCAGCGATGTCTGGAGCAGTGATTTTGTGGGCTTCAGAATGATTTCGGGTCAGTCCTCTGCTGACTTCCTCCTTCCTCCCATACCCACAATCACAGCCGCCTGCTGCGGGGTACTGACGCTGTATCTGTTCTGCGGCGCCGTTAATCTTCTCTTTTCCTTGTTATGCAAAAGAGAGGACGTAGGGCTATTCATTTCTCTTCTTATCGGAATTGTTCTCGGCGCTTGTGATATGCTTATAACGGATAAAAGCCTTACCGCCCAGGTTATCCGCATAATCATTCTTATTGCCGCAGGCACTGCTGTATATTTCGCCTGCTGTGCCGCTGTACGTAAAGTGGATTTCGGAGAAAAGAAGCTTCTTTAAAAGGAGTGTGCTTATGAAGGTACTGAAAATATTTGTTATACTTGCTGTGGGTGCGCTGAGCCTTTTTGCAGCTGTCCGCTTTACCGATTCCTACGTCATAGATGTAAAGGAGGAGGAGAAAACCCTTGCTGAAATAATAATGCAGAATCAGCTTGAGGCAGAGCTTAATAAGGCGCAGGAGCAGGCAAAGGAGGAGCTTGGCGAAGCTCTTGTTACTACCGTTATGGAAACTAAGCCCGTAACAAGGGAGACAACCCCGGCCACAACGGAAGCTACTGCTCTGCCCGAAACAACCCCTCCGGTTACTACTTCTGTTACGTCAGAAACAACGGCTGCACTTACCACTACCGAGCCGCAGGAAGAGAAGATTATAACCGAATATACCCGTGGCGGAATTCTTCCTGCCAATAGTATCGGAATCGGCTTCAAGACCCTTTTCACCCTCAGCTCATCGGAAAAGACCCGCCTTACGAGGTTTCTTATTGACCGGTATTTTCTTGACGGGGACGTTTATGTTGAGAACGAGAGCAGACCCACGCTTAAGGTTAAGAAGGCTGCTGCCAACGAAATGGAGAAAAGCATAATCAGCGCCCTTAATATTACCCTTTCGGCTATCGATACCTCGGATATTACTTCGGTAATGACCGCCGACTATAATAGTATCTGTAATGAAATAACCGCAATAAGGGACAATTTCATAGAGGAGTATAAGGACGTAGAAAAGCACGGCGAAAGCTTCGGTAGGTTCTATAACGAAAGTATTAAGGTTCTCGACAGAATGATACAGGCGGTAAATAAGCTTAAGAATACCTCCGATGAATATAAGAATTCGACTAATCCTATACTTGCGGCGCTGATTCTCGCTAAGGCTGTTGAGGATGTAATTATTCCCGAAATTATGAATGTACTCGAACAGTCCTTCGACCTTATCGAGATATCGCAGGAAATATTCCTTGAGGGTACACAGGGAACAAGGCTTCTTTCCCGTGACGAGGTTTCCTCAATCATCACCAATCCCGCTCTCGTACTTGATAGCGGTCTTGCATAAGCAGAATACTCCGCTAATAAAGATAAAAGCCGTTACCACATTTTCTGCGGTAACGGCTTTAGTGTTGCCTTGATATCCGATTAGCTGTTTGACATTTTTTCTCTGTATTCCTTAAGTATGGATTCAACCACGTTATAGTTTTCTTCTCATAGCTGTGTATATGAAGCGTTATGGTAGTTATTCGCGCTGATTGTTTTATAATGAAATATTCTACGTTTATTGCCCGTGATTTCGTGAATAATAAAAGTATATGCTTATAAAAGGGTATGCAATCGTTATCTCAAAAGCATAAAAACGTTTACATAACTCACAAGATACTCGTATAATACAAATATATATCGCTAAGTATAAAAATGGCGAGAATTAGATGTTACGTTTTGTGCAGTATTACTAAAGCCAAAAAATCAATACAATTTCCGCTGTTTATTGTGTAAATTGAGAATAATTTTTTCTAAAAAGGTATTGACATTTAATCCGAAAAGTGATACATTATGTTTAGCACTCAAAGAGGTTGAGTGCTAACACTCCGATAAGACGACTGCTAACTGCACAGAGGGAAAGGCTGAGGCGAAAAATGGAAGACAGAGCGCTTAAAATACTTGAAACGATTGTTGACGAGTATATAAGAACCGGCGAGCCCATAGGCTCGAAGGCAATACAGGAGCTTCTCGATATCCAGGTTTCCTCCGCAACCATACGAAACGAAATGGCTGCCCTCGAGCATCTCGGATACCTCGAACACCCTCACACCTCTGCAGGCAGAGTTCCCACCTATAAGGGACTAAGGCTTTATATCGAAAAGCTTGCCTCGGGAGAGCTACACGAGGAGGATAAGCGGATAATCGACAATATGTTCGAAAACTCCGAGGAGCTTCCCGATGATGTGATAATCGAAAATGCCACAAGGGCGCTGGCGGATTTTACGAAATGCGCTATCATTTCCACAAATGAAGCAAGCAAGTTTTCCGTAATTTCAAAGGTTGAGGTTATCCCCACAGGCAGGAGGATGTACGTTATTATAATGGTAACCTCCGGCGGCAGTATCAAAAACAGGGTGTGCAGACTGTCCTTCGACCTTACCGAGGAACAGATGTCCTTTTTCCAGCGGTTCGTAAACGAAAACCTTAAGGGCGTAAGCCTTGAGGACGTTTCGGAAGAGTATATGAAAAACCTTTCCGCCGCTCTCGGAAGCTACGTTATATCCCTTTCTCCATTATTAAAGGGACTTGCGGATTTGTCCGCAGATATGATGAGCGATAAGGTAAGGATTGAGGGCGAGGAAAACCTTATAGAATGTCCCGAATTAAAGGGAACGGAAATTGCCGCCGCTTTAAGGCAGAAGGACGAATTCACCAGGTTTTTCGACAATACCTTCTCGGGAATAAACGTTCTTTTCGGAAAGGAAGACGATACCTTCGTAATCTCCAATTCGAGTATGATTTCAGGCAGCTTCAACAAGGACGGGGAAAAGGCGGGAAACCTTGGAATTATCGGTCCTATGAGGCTCGAATATAAGAAAATCATACCTTATATAGAATATTTTACCAACAAGCTCACAAAGCTCCTTTCCGAAAGCGAAGAGGACAGCGAGCTTCTTGAGATAGAAAAGGAGGCAGAAAAATTTGAATAAGAATAAAGAAAGAGAAAAAGAGAAGGAAAAGGAAAAAGAAATAATCGAAGAAACAGAGGCGATTGAGGAGGCTGCCAAAGCAGCTGAGGCAAACGCTGAGGAGGCGACGGAAAAGCCCGACCCTAAGGATTCGGAGATAGCACAGCTTAAGGAACAGCTTATGAGAAATATGGCGGAATACGATAACTATCGTAAAAGAACCGCTAAGGAGAAATCCGAGCTTATGCCCGATATAACAGCAAGAGTAGTTACGGATTTCTTACCTATCGTGGATAATTTCGAAAGAGCCCTTAACGCTGAATGCTCCGACGAGAATTATAAGGCAGGCGTAAAAATGATTTATGACTCCTTTATGGAGGTTTTCGACAAGCTCGGCGTCGAAAAGGTTCCTACCGAGGATTTCGACCCCGGATATCATCAGGCGGTACAGATGGTTGAGCCCCCGGAGGGACAGGAGAGCGGTAAAATCGCTCAGGTATTCCAGAACGGCTATAAAATCGGAACGAAGGTGCTTCGTTTCGCTATGGTAACCGTTTATCAGTAATGCAAATAACATACAATATACGTTAAATATTTTTCAGGAGGAAAACTATTATGGGAAAGATTATTGGTATTGACTTAGGTACAACAAACTCTTGTGTATCCGTTATCGAAGGCGGCGAAGCTACCGTCATCACAAACAGCGAGGGAAGCAGAACTACTCCTTCCGTAGTCGCATTCACAAAGGACGGCGAGCGTCTTGTAGGCCAGCTTGCAAAGAATCAGGCTGTTACAAACCCCGACAAGACAATCATCTCCATCAAGCGCCACATGGGCAGCGACTATAAGGTAGATATCGACGGAAAGAAATATACTCCTCAGGAGATTTCCGCTATGATTCTCCAGAAGCTTAAGAAGGAAGCCGAAAACTATCTCGGCGAAACCGTAAGCGACGCAGTTATCACCGTTCCCGCTTACTTTACCGACTCACAGCGTCAGGCTACAAAGGACGCAGGTCAGATTGCAGGCTTAAAGGTTCACAGAATTATCAACGAGCCTACCGCTGCTGCGCTTGCTTACGGAATCGACAAGGAAAACGAACAGAAAATCGTTGTATATGACCTTGGCGGCGGTACCTTCGACGTATCCGTTATCGAAATCGGCGACGGCGTACAGGAGGTTTTAGCTACCGCAGGTAACAACCACTTAGGCGGCGACGACTTCGACCAGAGAATTATAAACTTCCTCGTTGGCGAATTCAAGAAGTCCGACGGCGTTGACCTCACAAGCGATAAGTTCGCTATGCAGAGATTAAAGGATGAGGCTGAAAAGGCGAAGATTGCCCTTTCCAACTCTACCTCCGTAAACATCAATATTCCTTATATCACCGCAGACGCAACAGGTCCCAAGCACCTTAACGTAACTCTCTCGAGAGCGAAGTTCAATGAGCTTACCGCAGACCTCGTTGAAGCTACAATGGGTCCCTTAAAGCAGGCAATCAAGGACAGCGGCCTTTCTCTTAACGAAATTGACAAGATTCTCTTAGTAGGCGGCTCCACACGTATTCCTGCAGTTCAGGAGGCAGTAAAGAGCTACCTTGGTAAGGAACCCTTCAAGGGCATTAACCCCGATGAATGCGTAGCTATGGGTGCAGCTATCCAGGGCGGCGTACTCAATAAGGAAGTAACCGGTCTCCTTCTTCTTGACGTTGCTCCTCTTTCTCTCGGTATTGAGACAGCAGGCGGCGTATGCACAAGAATGATTGAGAGAAATACTACAATTCCTACAAAGAAGTCTCAGATCTTCTCCACCTACAGCGATAATCAGCCCAGCGTAGATATCAATATCTTACAGGGTGAACGTGAATTCGCCAAGGACAACAAGTCCATCGGTACCTTCCGTCTTGACGGTATTGCTCCCGCTCCCCGCGGCATACCCCAGATTGAGGTTACCTTTGATATCGACGCTAACGGTATCGTTAACGTTTCCGCTAAGGACCTCGGTACAGGTAAGGAACAGCATATCAGTATCACTGCTTCTACAAATATGAGCAAGGAGGATATTGATAAGGCAGTCAAGGAAGCCGAAGCCTTCGCAGCAGAGGACGCAAAGCGCAAGGAAGAGGTTGAGCTCAGAAACGAAGCTGACCAGATGGTATATCAGATTGAAAAGTCCATGAACGAATTCGGCGATAAGGTAACCGAGGCTGATAAGGCTGCTGTTACACCTAAGCTCGACGCTCTTAAGGAAGCTCTTAAGGGAACGGATACCGAAGCTATCAAGAACGCTAAGGAAGAGCTCCAGAAGGCATTCTATGATATCGCAGGCAGAATTTATCAGGAGCAGGGTGCCGCTGCACAGCAGGCAGACGTTCAGGGCGAGGGAACAAGCTCCGCAGCTCCCGGCGGCAGTGATAATGTGGTTGACGCAGACTTTACTGACGCTAACTGATTGACTTACAAACAGTATAGATGTGCTATCGGGATTTTCCGATAGCACAATCTGTATTTTTGCAGAAAGAGTTGTGATTTTATGGCAGATAAACGTGATTATTACGAGGTCCTCGGTATCTCAAAGGGGGCTACAGAGGACGAGATTAAAAAAGCATACAGAAAAATGGCGAAAAAGTATCATCCCGACCTGAATCCCGATGATCCTGCTGCCGCAGAAAAGTTCAAGGAGGTTAACGAAGCCAACGATGTGCTCTCTGACCCACAGAAGCGCCAGCGCTATGACCAGTTCGGACATGCAGGCGTAGATCCCTCCTACGGCGGAGGCGGCGGATATGGCGGCGGAATGGGCGGCTTCGGCGGTTTCAGCGGAGATGGAATTGACCTGGGAGATATTTTTGAATCATTCTTTGGCGGCGGAATGAGCGGCGGTACAAGAAGCGCCGATCCTAACGCTCCGAAGCGTGGCGCCGATATTTCGATAACCCTTGAGATTTCATTTATGGAGGCCTGCAAGGGTATTAAGCATACGGTAGAGCTTAACCGTTCCGAAAACTGTGATACCTGTCACGGAAGCGGATGTAAGCCCGGAAGCTCTCCTACGACCTGTCCGGAATGCCACGGAACAGGTAAAATCCGCTTTAACCAGCGTACTATTCTCGGTACGATGGCTTCAACAAGAACCTGTACAGCCTGCGGCGGTAAGGGCAAGAAGATTGATAATCCCTGTACCGACTGCCGGGGAACGGGTAGAATCCAGAAGAAATCCTCCGTTACCGTTAATGTGCCTGCAGGTATCGACGATGGACAGATTCTCCGTGTTGCGGGACAGGGTCACATGGGTCTTAACGGCGGCACGAGAGGCGATCTTAACGTAAGAATTTCCGTAAAGAAGGATAAGCTTTTCGAGCGTAAGGGATTCGACGTATGGACGGAGGTTCCCATTACTTATGCACAGGCGGCTCTCGGAGCAAAAATTACCGTTCCTACCATAGACGGAAACGTTACCTATGACGTTCCCGAGGGAACACAGCCCGACACGGTATTCCGCTTAAAGGGCAAGGGTATCCAGAAGCTCCAGCGCGAGGGCAGAGGAGACCAGTATGTAAGGGTTGTTCTCGAGGTTCCGAAAAACCTCAATAAAAAGCAGAAGGAGGCTCTCGAAGCCTTCAGCAACACACTTTCCGAAAAGAATCATGAGAAGCAGAACGGCTTTATAGATATGCTGAAGAAATTCGGCGACGATCTTAAGAAGGGCTTCGAAAACCTCGGATAGTAATTCTTTACGCCGCACTATGCCAGAAGCATAGTGCGGCTTAAGCTTTTACGATTTTGTGAATAGTGAACAAAAATTGCAGTTATATTTATAGCAAAGCTACGAAATCTGACTTGATTATTTACAACGACGAAAATTTGTGATATTATTATAATAAATGAGTAGGCGATTTTCTGTTTTTCCTGCCGCCTGCCACCAATAATCCAGATGGAGCGTACATACTGATGAAAATAAAAACCAAACTTATGATTTTCGTGGCGATACTTCTTGTATTCGCCGTTATGGCTTTCAACATTTTCCTCGGAATTCAGCTTAGCACTTCGGCAGAGAATATGTTCAACAGCTATCTGTCCGATATGTCAAAGGTTCAGGCTCTGAATCTTAAGGGCTATTTCGAAGATATCGAAAACAGATTTACTTCCATATTAAAGCTTCCTGCAATCCAGACCTTTACCTCAGGCAATTATAAGGAAAGCTCCGGGGAGTATAAGGCTGCGAAGGCTGCTTTTACTGCCCTCGTAGAGTCGGGAACCCTTAAGAAGGCTGTAGTTTTCGATAACGAGGAAAACGTAAAGCTTCAGGTGGGTGCTGATGATTCCATAACAAATGCAAGAGGAATCTGCATGACCGGCGCTGAAAACAATGTGCCTGTTGTATATGTTTCCGAAGCCGATACAAGCAAGTCCGACTATGCCATTTCTATAAAGACGGTTGTCAATAACTATAACGTAGGTCTTGTGTTCAGCAGCACCGGAGTAAGCCGTGTTATTGAGCAGGCAAGCGCCACCGTATTTGTTATTGCTCCCGACGGCGTCGTTATTACCGAAGGAAACAGCATGGCTAACAGCACAGGTCAGTATAAGGCTTATCTGGAACAGTGCGGTAACGCTTCCGATACTCCCTTAAAGGTTGTTTTTGAAGAAAATACAGGTTATATCACCTCCTGCGGCAACGGCTGGTACGTTGGCTCAAGCCTTAAGGCATCCAATGCCTTCGTTAATTCGGGCAGTGCTGCCGGTTCTGTAACAGGTATTTCCGTAACTTTACTCGTTGTTTTCCTTGTT
>JAEDHF010000209.1 GCA_016297165.1 Oscillospiraceae bacterium
TATGAGGGCAACGCATCTTTCTCCGAAGAAATTCTACGCCCGAAACGGAGAGCAAATTAACTCTTAAATCGGGTAGTGATTAAAGGCGGTTGTGTGCAGTATATAGCCTTGTTGAGTTATTTATTTGATATCTGTTGATTAAGATTACGGATAAACCCATAATACCCATTTAAATACAAAAATAACAGCGGTTCAGTGTGCTTTCTCTGAGCCGCTGTTATATATATTTACTGAACAGGATTGTTCACGATTCCAACAAAAAGCGGAAGCCCTGTTGCGCTTACAATTTCAAAGATAAAGGGTCTGTCAAGTACGAAATCAACATTTTCCTCCGGTTCTCCTGCGCCATCATACTGCATTACCGTCAGCGCAGTCGCTCTGCAGCCTTCCTCGTCTATTAAAACTCTTGAATCCTGCTCCGCCTTATTAAGATATATTATATCCGAGCTGTCCGTTAAAGGAGTGAAATCAGATTTTCCGGCATCAAAAATATCTGTTATGCCGAGAGCTTCTAAGCCGTCCTTAAGATCGATACTTGATGATACGTCAAATTTAGGCACAGAGATATTGACGTTTACATATTTATTGTCAGGATAGTCCCTGGTGTTAGTCATCAGCTTCAATACCTGCTCGTCATTAAGAAGGTCATAAGGGGAATAACCCTCATCGGGGAGTATCAGATTCATATAACCGTTGTTTTCAAGCTGCAGGCTTATAGAAGTAAATTTCTCGCCCCATCTGTACATCATGCCAGATTCTTTATTCATAAAATCCCATTGAATATCTCCGTCGGGTGAATGGAAGATGGCTTTTTCTGTAAACTCTTTATTAAACTTTTCATTCCACTTGCCGCAGTAATTGACGGTAGAAGCAAGAGTAAGCACCATTTCGGGATCTATTTCAATTTCCGACACATAATCGGTCAGCAGACCGTCCGTCTGTTCATTAAGCCACTTCTGCAGCTGTTTGCTGTATTCGCTGTCGGTGGGGCTGCCGGTAAATACCGAGGAATAGTAGTAGTCTGCAACAGCGTTCAGGGTATTTCGGTTATAGTTCAGTTTATCATTTGTCCAGAGCGATGTGGCAAGAACGCATTTCGCCATTCCGTCGTCCATATAATTAGCCTGCCAAATTGACTTTGAATGAGAACGAAGAGTTTCTATATCACCCTGATTGAGCACATCGAGTATCTGCCTTCTGGTATCTCCCTCCGTAATTTCCGCAGACATACCCAACGCCATATAAAGACTAAGAGGGGAGTAAACCTTGTTTTTGTTATCCGTATTAGTCAAAAATATTTTTGTACTGTCAGCAAAAAAGCTGTCAAATCCGTCTTTATAACCCTCGGGCTGATTTCTTAGTGCAAATCTTGCGTCGCTCCATGCATCGTAAACCGTTTCATATTCTTCTAAATCCGTATATGCGGTTTCGTCGGGATAATCGGGCATTTCCGGATATACCGCTGCCGCAAGAAGTCTTACATTATTCCCGCCTGTATATGACGGAATTGTGGGAGTTTTTCCGTTACTGCCATCAAGTAAAAATATAGCACAGGCGACAGCTGCAGCAGTAAGACCGCCGCCAAGGGCAGCCCATTTTACAACACTTTTTCCTTTCGTCTTTTCGGTAAGCTCGGGAATCAGCTTCTCGTCGGTATCGCCGATTACATCGAGGAGAATATCCTTATTGTTCATATACCTACACCTTCCTTTGTCAAATAATCTTTCAGTTTGATGCGAATACGTTGTAATACCATTTTTACTGCCCCTTCCGACATATCGTTTCTTTTCGCTATTTCGGTTATAGGCATTAAGTACCAGTAACGAAGGAGAAAAATGCATCTGTTTTTGTAAGGAAGCTCGTCTAAAAAGGAGTTAATAAGCTCTCTAAGGGCAAGCCTGTCCGTCACCTTACTATCTTCGCCGATACATTCTCCCAGCTCATCAAGGCATAAGGCTACCTGCCCACTTCTGTATTTTTGTGCATTATTCCTGCGGTATCTGTCTATGGCGAGATTTCGGGTAATCCTGCCGAAAAATACCGCCAATCGATTAGGCTTATCG
>JAEDHF010000070.1 GCA_016297165.1 Oscillospiraceae bacterium
ATATCTGCGAAATAATGTACGATAGCTAAACAAAACACCTCCAAAGGCTTAATTCCCTTGGAGGTGTTATCATTTTCAATTACGCTGTAACAATCTTGCTTGCGTCCTGTAAGCCTAAATATTCTACTGCCCATTCACGCATCTTATACTTTAAGATTTTGCCTGCTGCGTTCATGGGGAAGCTATCTACAAAGGCAACATAACGGGGAACCTTATGCTTTGCCATGTGGTCGAGAACGAACTGCTTGATTTCCTGTTCGGTAGCCTCTTCGCCGGGCTTAAGAACGATACAAGCCATAATCTCTTCGCCGTAGTCCTTATCGGGAACGCCGATAACCTGGACGTCCTTAACCTTATCGTTGGTATATAAGAATTCTTCGATTTCCTTAGGATAGATATTTTCTCCGCCGCGGATAATCATATCCTTGATACGGCCGGTAATCTTGAAGTTGCCCTCGGGAGTACGTCTTGCGAGGTCGCCGGAATGGAGCCAGCCGTCGCTGTCGATAGCAGCCGCAGTAGCCTCGGGCATCTTATAGTAACCCTTCATAATGTTGTAGCCTCTTGCGCAGAATTCGCCGTCAACATTATCGCCTACCTCTTCGCCTGTTTCGGGGTCAACAATCTTACATTCAACGCCGAAGATAGGACCGCCTACGGTATTTACTCTTGTTTCGATACTGTCGGTAGTTTTACTCATTGTGGTTGCAGGAGAAGCCTCGGTCTGACCGTAGGTTATACAGATTTCGGTCATGTGCATCTTATTGATAACGTCCTCCATAACCTTAACGGGACAGGGTGAGCCTGCCATAATGCCCGTTCTCATGTGGGAGAAATCGGTGGTGGGGAAGTTTTCGTTTTCGAGCATAGCGATAAACATTGTAGGAACGCCATGGAAGCAGGTTATCTTCTCCTTGGAGATACAAGCAAGTCCCTTTCTGGGGGAGAATGCAGGAATAGGCGACATTGTAACACCGTGAGTAACGCTGGCGGTCATGGCGAGAACCATACCGAAGCAGTGGAACATGGGCACCTGAATCATCATTCTGTCGTTGGTGGAGAGGTCCATACAGTCGCCGATAGCCTTACCGTTGTTAACTACGTTGTAATGAGTAAGCATAACGCCCTTGGGGAAGCCTGTTGTACCGCTGGTGTACTGCATATTTACAACGTCGTCCTTATGGATTCTCTTACGCATATCGTCGATTGTCTTTTCGGGAACGCTGTCTGCGAGCGCCATAGCCTCGTCCCAGGTGAAGCAGCCGTCCTGCTTGCTGTCGGTTGTAATAATATTCTTAAGGAAGGGGAGTCTTGCGCTGTTAAGCTCGCCGGGCTTACAGGTAGCAAGCTCGGGGCAGAGATCCTTCATAATCTGTACATAGTCGGAGTCCTTATAGCCGTCAACCATAACGAGGGTGTGGGTATCGGACTGCTTTAAGAGGTATTCTGCCTCGTGGATTTTGTAGGCAGTATTTACTGTAACAAGAACTGCGCCGATTGTGGTACACGCCCAGAAGGTAATATACCAGGCAGGAACGTTAGTAGCCCAGATTGCTACATGGTCGCCCTTCTTAACGCCCATAGCAACAAGAGCACGGGCAAAGCGGCGAACGTCCTCTCTGAATTCAGGGTAGGTTCTTGTGTAGTCAAGCTCGGTGTAGCGGAAAGCGTACTGCTCGGGGAATTCCTCACAGATTCTGTCGAGAACGTCGGGGAAGGTCTCGTTGATGATAGTCTCCTTGGGCCAGGGGTAGTAGCCTGTACCGCGGTTGTCTATCTGGAGCTTGCTTCTCTTTGCGGTAACGTAGGGCTTCATATATTCTGCGAACTGGGGGAATACGACGCCTGCGGAGTATAAGTCCTTCGACCATCTCTTAACCCATTCGAGGGAAATATAGCCCTCGTAGCCCATCTTTCTTAAGGAAGAAAGCATTTCGTGGATAGGCATATCGCCCTGTCCCATAAGCTTATAAACGGGCTTTCCGTTTTCCATTACGGAGTCCTTTACGTGGATAAACTTTATATAATCGCCGAGGTTATCTACGGTGGTCTGTCCGTTCTCGTTCATATAGCGGTAGGGGTGGTGCATATCCCATAATGCGCCTACTGCCTTACTTCCTACCTTATCGAGGAGCTTTCTTAAACGTGCAGTATCTGCGTAAACGCCGTTCGTTTCAACGAGAAGCATAACGCCGTTCTTTTCCGCTTCTATAGCGGCTTCGCTTAAGGAGGAGGCTACTACCTCGTCGTCAACCTCGCCATCGGGAGCGGGAGTAAGGTCGCCGAGAACTCTGATATATGGTGTGGAAAGCTTTTTAGCAAGAGCAATATATGCCTTTATTTCTTCAAGGCTTTCCGCTTTCTTGTCAGCATACTTAAGGCAGCAGCCGCAGGAAAGGCAGGGAATTTCGATACCGAGCTTAGTAAGCTTTTCGATTGTCTTATCTATTTTTTCGGGAGTAAAGGGGCGGGCCTTAATAGCCTGGAGCTCATCACCAAGGCCTCTTACCTCAATACCGTTAAAGCCTAAGTCCTTAGCCATTGTGTAGATTTCTGTCCATGAATAATCGGGACAAGCAAGGGTTGAAAAACTGATTTTCATTTTCTGATGTTCCTTTCTCTTTAAAACTTTAAGCGGATAACAAAAAACCCCTTCGTCTCATGTTATCCTATTATGATAACTAAAGAGACGAAAGAGTTATAATTCATATATTCTTCCGCGGTACCACTCTTTTTCATCTGATAAGATGCACTTTAAGCGCCAGCACGCTCTTACTCTGTTACGGGAGTTCCCGTCTGAATCTACTCCGATAAGTTTCGATGCAGCAGCTCCACAGTGAGTTCAGCAGAAGCGTTCCCATGTCTTGCACCAACCGACATTTCTCTGTAAGGACTATCTGTCTGCCTAATATTCTGCTTCACAGCGTTTATATACTAGATTATACCACGAAAACAAGTGCTTGTCAATAGTAAAAAACAAATATTTTTAATTTTTACTGTTGTACGAAAGGAAATGTGGGTAATAGGAGATCTTACCGTTATCTGATGCCGTAGTGCTCTATTACATAATCCATATCCTTATCCCCTCTGCCCGAGAGGTTAATAAGTACGGAGCCGTGCTCCATAGTTTTAGCCAGCTTCATACCGTAGGCTACAGCGTGAGAGCTTTCGATTGCAGGGATAATGCCCTCTAAACGGGAAAGCTTAAAGAAAGCGTCAATAGTTTCCTCGTCGTCGATTACGTCATACTTTACTCTGCCTAAATCACGGAGGAAGGCGTGCTCGGGACCGGAGGAGGGGTAGTCAAGACCGCTGGCTACCGAATAAACGGGAGCCGGCTCGCCCTTTTCGTCCTTAAGCATAATGCTGTTGAAGCCATGCATAACGCCCTCCTCGCCATAGGTAAGGCTTGCGGCATGGTCGCCGATTTTCGGACCTCTGCCCAGTGGCTCAATTCCGTAGATATCAACAGGGTCGTTAAGGAAGGCGGAGAAAAGTCCTGCCGCATTTGAGCCGCCGCCAACACAGGCTACTATAGCGTCGGGAAGATGACCCGTCATTTCAACAAACTGCTCTCTTGCTTCAATACCCACAATACTCTGGAAATCCCTTACCATCATAGGGAAGGGGTGAGGGCCGAGAGCGGAGCCGATACAGTAGATACAGTCCTTATATTCCTTGCTGTATGCCTCGAAAGCGGCGTCAACGGCTTCCTTAAGGGTCTGTAAGCCGTGGGTAACCTCGATTACGTTAGCGCCGAGGATTTTCATTCTTGCTACGTTGGGAGCCTGCTTCTTTATATCAACTGCCCCCATATAGATATCGCATTCAAGACCGAAATATGCCGCCGCAGTAGCGAGAGCCACGCCATGCTGACCTGCACCTGTTTCGGCGATAACCTTTTTCTTGCCCATATACTTTGCGAGAAGAGCTTCGCCCATGCAGTGGTTAAGCTTATGAGCGCCCGAATGATTAAGGTCCTCTCTCTTTGCGTAAAGCTGAACCCTACCGCCTAAAGCGTCGGAAAGTCGTTCAAGGTGAGATACCGGGGTAGGTCTGCCCTGAAATTCCTTTCTTATTCTTCTTAGCTCTGCGATAAACTTTCTTGACTGGCAGATTGAGTAGTAGGCGTCGGTAATTTCCGCCATAGCGGCTTTAAGCTTATCGTCGATATAAACTCCGCCGTATTTACCGAAATAGCCGTTCTTGTCGGGGTAGTGTCTGAAATAGGTGTCGAAGTCAATGCCGTTGAAATTCATAATATCGTCCTCCTTAAGATGTTGTTCTGGCATTTCTGCCTACGGTAACATTCTGTCAGAAACGAAAAGCCCCTGACAGAACAAAAAAGCTCTGTCAGGGGCGAATAAAATCCGCGGTGCCACCCTGATTCATAGCGGTGAAGCTATGCACTTAGCGAGATACCTACATATCCCCGACCTTTTACGCAGGTCCTACGTCGCAGAATACTCTGCATGGCTTTCTGCCAGGCATTTGACTGCGCCCTCGGCGGTCCATTTGATAATCCGTGTTTACCTCTTCACAGCAACGAGGCTCTCTGTGAAACCGTAACTACCTTTATCTCCGCTTCAACGGTTTAGAATATTCAGTTTTTATCAATATAGCATATCGAAAGCGTTTTGTCAACATTTTTCTGAAAATTTTTTCAGTTCATATAGTTAATCTGTTCCGTAGAAATCATATTGTAGCGATAAAGACAGTCCTTATCAAGGTCAGCCCTATGCATATCCACAGCGGAAATCTGATGATTGTTATAGGTGGTATAGTAGTAAATCCCCTTATCCGCATTACAGCAGGAGGTGTAAAGGGTAATCTCATATTCTTTTTCCGAAAGCTGACAGCAGCCCCGCTGCTGGTCAACGGAGCCTAAGATATGGAAGAACTGGCTTACGCTTTCGGCTTCACCCTCTCCCGAAAGGGAATTTTCCTTAACGAAGGCTACTCTTACGAAGCGTGACTGTGAGGAAAGGTCTCCGGGCAGTCCCATACCGCCCATACCTCGGCTGTACTCCTTAAGCTCAAGATTGTCCGAGAAGGTATTTTCCCTTCCCGAGGGGCTTAAATGTCGGTAATTGTTGAGGTTGAAAAGTTGGATATCGAAGGGCGGATTGTTGGTAAGAACACCTACGGGGTTATCGTAGATTTTAAGCCCGTCCCTTACGGCTTCGAGGGTGATGCTGCCCGTCTTATCGGAAATAAGCCAATGGAGCTTTGCTACGGGGAGCTTATCGTTAAAGGGCGTATCGGTTATGTTGATATTATTAAGAAGGCTTTTCGCTTCGGCTAAGCTGCTGCACTTCGAAAGTATCCACGGGATAAGCTCAAACTGGGCGATATTGTCCTTTCCTTCGGTACTCTTTCCGTAAAAGGCATTTCTCACGAAGTTAAGCCCTGCCACACCGAGCCCCTTTTCGTTAACCGCCTCGTAATAAAGGGGAATCCCGTCGATAACACAGGCTGCCCCGATAAAGGCATAATGGGAGAGGATTTCTCCTGCCTCACGGAAGCGGAAGGGGAAATTACGAGGGGTAATAACTACCTCGTCGCCGTAGGAGAACTCGTAATCGAGAGTCCTTCCGAAATAAAAATCCTTTGTCTTATAGGTTGCCGCTGTACACATAAAATCGCTCCTTTTTCTATAAATTTGTGCAGTCGGGCGGATAATATACGCCCTTATGAAAAACAGGGCAATATCCCATTGTCGGAATGAGATATTGCCGTCATAATATGCTTATATTTTATATTTACGAAGGGAATCGTTGAGCATTTCCACCTGCTTATCAAGCTCCTCGCTGGCGGCGGCGCTTTCCTCGGCGGTAGCGGCGGTGGTATGAACCACTCCCGAAACCTCGCCAAGCTTGGACACAATACCCGAAAGCTGAGCCTTCTGATTTTCCGTTACATCGGAGATTTCCGTTACGCTCTTTTCGATAAGGATGGTGCGTTCAACTGCCGCGGAGAGAAGCTCTGCTGTCTCGTTGGCAAGCTTTTTACCTTCCTCAATAACGCTTACCGTTTCAGCGATAAGGCTGTTGGTGGTGTTGGACGCCTCGGCAGATTTGCTTGCAAGGTTTCTTACCTCGTCGGCAACAACCGCAAAGCCCTTTCCTGCTTCTCCTGCACGAGCCGCTTCAACAGAAGCGTTAAGGGCAAGAATGTTGGTCTGGAAGGCGATGTCCTCAATTGTTGTATTTATCTTTACAATCTTATCGGCAGAGGTCGCAATATCAAGCATAGCCTTTAAAAGCTCGTCCATTTTTTCGTTGCTTTCCTTGACTATATCTGCGGTATTTTTTGTTTCAAGCTTAGCGGCGCCCGCATTATCCGCCGACTCGGCAACCTTCCTTGCAATATCCTCGATATTGCTTACCACGTCGTTTATGAGGGCGGTTTCTTCCGAAACAGCTCCGGCAAGCTCGGTAGCTCCCGAGGCTACGCCTGTCGAACCGCCCGAAATCTGAGTAGTGGCGGAATTTATCTGTGAGAATGTGTTGATAAGTGCCTGCTGGATAGACTTAAGAGAGTTTCCGATAGCGACGAATTCGCCCACGAATTCGGTATCTATGCTTTCTGTAAAATCGCCCTCGGACATAAGAGCAAGGCTTCTTCCTATCTCGTTAATGTAGGATTTAAGGGCAATATTCGTCTCCCGAAGCTCGTAAAAGATTACGCCAACATCGTCGTTTACAACAGTCGGATAATCGTGGTCGAGCTTACCCTGCGCCATTTCGGAAACGATAGCTTCAATTTTCGCCAGGGGCTTAAGGCGGCGGGAGAATTTAATGAAAAGGAATATTCCGCCGATTATCATGCCCGTAATTCCGAGGGTTACGAGGGTCGTGATATGGGAGGAAACCTGTCTGAACGCTTCGTTATAGTCGGCGGCATAGATAATTTTCCAACCCGAATCTCCGAGAGGGACGATAGGGAAGAATCTCGTTACTCCGTCGTAATCCTTATCCTGGACGATTTCGCCGGTAGAAGCGGCGGCGAGAATCTTTTCATACAGGGGAGAAATATCCGTTAATGCAGTAATTTTTTCACTTGTGCCATTAAGCTGATGATTAAAGGAGGAATCCTTTGTATGCACTACTACGTTATTGTCGGCGTCAACAAGAACAGCGTAGCCGTTTTCGTCCACCTTAAGATTTTCCGTAATTCCGATAAGCTCCGTTACGTCAATATCAATACCGCAGCAGCCTGCTGAAGCTCCGTCCTTCTTAACCGGGCAAGCCATAGTAATAACGACTTTTCCGGTAACTGCGTCGATATAGGGCTCGGTAAGAATAACTCCGCCCTCGGAAACTGCACGTTTATACCAGTCCCTGTCCTGTGGCACGTAATCGTCGCCGCAGGGATAAAGCCCTGCAATCATAAGGGGAGCTTCCGATTCCCATGCTAAATAGCAGTCGAGAATGTTGTCGGAAAGGGATAAAACGGCGTCCTTTAGATAAGTCTGAAGCTCGTCGCCATGAAGGTCGGTAACCGCCGCAGTAACGGCAAGATTTTCCGTAATAGCCTTATGCTTCGTTATCCAGGAGTTCATTTCGTTGGACTCAGCCGAAACGGTATGATAGAAATTCTGCTTCAATACGTCGACATATCTTATATTGACGGTCGTACTGAAGGGAACGCTTACCGCAAGCAGAGCGATTACGAGAGTGCATATACTTGAAAGGATAATGCTTTTCATAAGACTTTTCTTTTTCATATAATTTCCTCGTTTAAGTAAATTAGTATATTTTACGAATTAACGCACAAAACAGAGTAGGAAAATACCGCTAAATATCAGGGGCAAAATCAGCGTTTTTTCGACTTTTTCCATAATATTACATTACCACAATTCCGTTTATATGTCAAGAATATTTTTTAAGGCAGACCAGAAAAAGAAAAAAGCCGTAAGCTTAATAGCTCACGGCTTAGTGGGGTGGGAAGTGGGATTCGAACCCACGATCTTCAGTGCCACAAACTGACGCGTTAGACCAGCTACGCTATACCCACCATATCCTGTTGGCACGCCACACAGGATTCGAACCTGTGACCTACCGCTTAGAAGGCGGTTGCTCTATCCAGCTGAGCTAGTGGCGCACGAAAACAGGAAATAGGTTTATAAAAACCAATGGAGCGGGTGATGGGAATCGAACCCACGTGTTCAGCTTGGAAGGCTGACATTCTACCATTGAACTACACCCGCACTCATTTAATGCCTTATTATTATATCACCCATATATGGTTTTGTCAATACCTTTTTGAAAAAAATTTCTTATGCCGCTTTTTTATGGAACAGCGCCCTGTTGTTTATTGAAATTTAATACAGAATATGGTATAATCGGGTACAAGACACCGAGAAAGGAATATATAAAATGAATAAGAAAGAGCTATCCGACCTTAAAAAGAATTTCAGCGATAAATGCGGCTTTTTTACCTTTAACCATATTTTAAGAGCCTTTATCGACGCAGATAAAAATGTTAAATACAGCGACCACAGGCTTTTCGGACTTCTTCCTCCCGATGAGCAGGAGCTTCTTATGCTGTCCCTTAAAAAGGGACTTAGCGGTACTCTTGGAAAGAATATCGTTGAATATTCTTTTCCGAAGGAGGCATACGGCGAGGGCGGCTCACAGAAGATACTCTTCGATACCTTAAGAGGTAAGCTCGAGGTCGAGGAGCGAAACAGGAAATTTCTCAATAATATTACTGCCCACATCGACTACGTTTCAACCTTTGCGGTAATCTGTGCACACTGCACCTACACGCTTTTCAGAAAGAACAGAAACGACGAATTAACCGAGGATAACAGCGACTATAACTTTATCCTTACGGTGTTCTGTCCCGTTGAAATGGCGGAGGATACCCTGATTTTTGATGATGAGGCTAACGATATCCGAAAAAAGAGCAAGAAGGACAGGGTTATAAGCCTTAGCCCCGACGACGGCTTCTTATTCCCCGTACTTACGGGTAACGAGCCCGACGTTAACGGCGTTCTATGCTATTCCTCCAAGCCTGCCAACCCCAACCGTTCCCTTATCGAGGACGTCCTCGGCTGTGAGCTTACATATACTGCAAAAGGGCAGAAGGAGGTTTTCGGAAAGGTTCTCGGCGAAATCGTGGGCGAGGAGCTTGACTACACCATAATTACAAAGGTCAACGAGAAGATAAACGAGGAGATAAAGGAGCACCGCTTCGACGAGAAGCCTGCCGTTATTGACGATATAAAGCTTCGGGATATTCTCTATGATTCGGGGGTAAGCCGTGAAAGGCTTCAGGACGTAAAAACTGCCTTCAACAATACTGTAGGAGATAAGCCCCTTACGGCAGTAAACCTCATTAGCCCGAAAACCGTTATTTCTACTCCCGATATTACCGTAAATATAAGCAAGGACGCTACCGATAAGGTTCGTCCCTCTCTTATCGGAGGTAAAAGGTGTCTCGTTATCGACCTTGACGACCCCAATGTGGTAATTAACGGACTGCCTACTACTATTACTATGGCAGGAGAAGAGGACGAGGAGAAGGAGCCTGTAGGAGCGGCGGAGTAAAGGAGAAGACGAGATATCAGAAAGGGGCGCTGTCCCTTAACCCCGCAACCCTTTTGGAAAAGGGTTGATCGAAAACTTCAATACTTAATGTCTGCTCATCAACTTCTGAAAGGCTTTAAAATAATGAAAAAAGCCT
>JAEDHF010000071.1 GCA_016297165.1 Oscillospiraceae bacterium
AGTTCAGCAAGTCCGGCAGGCGCAGCGTGTGCCGCAACAGCCGCAAGTTCAGCAATTTCAACAAGTTCAGTGGGTGCAGCAAGTCCCGAGGACACGGCGAAGCAAAAAGCCGTTAGTAATTGCGATTACATCTGTTATTTTGGCGGGAAGTCTTGCAATAACAGGATTTTGGTATCCCGGATTCATCAGAAATACGTTTAAGGGCGGCGACAAACCCGTTACAATGATAGAAGCAAAGGCGGCATCTGCAAGAATTCCTACCGATACAAACGGAAAAGGAACGACCGTCGGCAGCGTCGAGGAAAACGGTTTTTCGCTCCATGTTGAGGACGGCACATTTTCAAAGGAAGGCACTCTGACGGTAACGCCTTTCGATGAGCAAAAGCTCTCTAAAATCGAGAACAAATCCGCCTATGAGTTTCTTTCCACTCCCGTAGAAGTAAAATGCGACGCATATTCGGGCGGATTTTTTGCGGAAGATGTGGTTTACACCGTTCCTATGCCAAAAGATGCAGATGATTTGGGCAGGTATGTGTTCGGATATTTTGAAGAAGAAACAGGCGAGGTGCGCTATCTTGAGCCTGACAGCTTTGACCTGGAAAACGGAACGATGTCTGTTGTGCTTCCGCACTTCTCAAATATCTTCAGTGCGAAGCTTACAAAGGCAGAGGAAAAGGAGCGGTTTCTGAACGAGTACAGTATGAAGCTTGCGATCGAGGAGTCGGAGCAAAAACGCGCGGCTGCCGAGCTGGAGCCTTACGTTAAGGCGAAAGTAGCAGCGCTTGGACTGACGAAAAAAGCTGCCGCCGACCTTGTTCAGTCAACAGTGAATTATATGAGCGGCTGTTATAAGGACGAAAAAGGCAAAAAAGTAGATTGGGTGGAAACTGCCGGCAAGAGCGTCACCTCTATTGCAAGAGGATTTTACGAAAACGATATGGACACCTTGCAAAGCGGTCTGGAAGACACACTAAACGGCGCTCTGATGCACGCTTGGGATGAGAGAAAATTCAGCGAAAAACTCGATAAGGTGCTGGGTTCGGAATTTGCGGGAAGTACAACCGGCGCGCTTCTTTCCAGCTCAAACGGAGTTGCCAGAATGGCGGGAAGATTGGTAGAAGGCGACTGGAAGGGTGCCGGCGAGGAGCTTGGCGGCGTAATGCAGAATGTTCACCCGTCTGTTGAGTTATGCACCAAGAGCGCGGTATTGCTGGTTTCTATCGGAAATACCGCCATGGTCAACTGGAAATCAAACATGGTAGATGAGATGTATAATATCTACAAAAACGGTGCGAGAGGTCTTTTTGGTATCGAGGTTAAACCCAATGACAGAGAATCTTTCCTGGAGTTCTTTAACAACGAAATTGGCGGAATATACGCTTACAGAGGCGTTTCCCGTTTTTACAATCTGGACAAAATCGCAGAAGTTTGTGAGAGATACGGCTGGGAGGAAAAGACTTACAACGAATTATCGGATGAGAAAAAAGCAATATTTAATAAACGCGCCACTGACAGTCTTATGGAATACTTTGACCTTCGAATGTCGCAGGAGAAGCGCGCGGCAGAAATAAAAGAGGTGGAGGGCAGGTGCATTGAAACAATGCTCAATTCTTCCTACGGCGTACTATATTCGAGTAATTACAGGGAATTTTTCGGGGAGGAGTCCGCAAGCGATTACAGCTTGACCAGAAGGCTTGAGCGTCTTGTCAATGTAAGAAGGTTTATCTCGCAGTACATCGACCTGAATAGGCTTGAATGGCTTTCCGACGACCCCGAATGCACTAATATGGGCGACCTTTTGAATGAAAGGGTAATGCTTGCTTCCAAAAAACCGAAGAGCGTTGCTATCGATGAATTCATCAAATTTCTCAAGGAACAAGGTCTGCTGAATAAGGATTTTGATTTCGATGAACCGGACAGCTCATCTTCATCAACATCATCAACATCATCTACGGTTGAATCATCCGATATATCGGAACCCGAAGTCGAGCCGATGTTTGAAGGCGGGATTGACGCGTTTATTGGAGAATGGTATGAAGCGAACGGAAGGCGGACTATCTTATACAGAGAAGGCAACAATGTTATCGTTAAACAACCCGATTTGCCTTGGTACGGCGGAGACGTCAGCTGCACGGAATATACGGCTGAACTTGATGAGAGTACCGCAACGCTCACTCTTAAAGGCATCACAACATGGGTGAGCAGCTCTCTGGATTCCGATGAACGTCAGCTTGAGATGGACGCATCAAGCTCGAGCTTGACTTTCACGGCAACGGAGTTCTATGATGGAGGAATTATGGCTGTCAATTCTTCGGGAAAGACTTTGACAAGATAAGGCAGGCGCGAAAACACCGCCCTTGTATTTGCGAGCGTATCTCAGAAAACCGTTTAATTGACGGCAAGCAGAGTATGAAAATAATGGTGACCGTATTGCCATTGTGTTTATACCACAAACCGCTACGGGTTACGGTGGAGAGTATGGAGTAGGTTCGTGGGTTGCTATGTGCGTATTGTAAATCGTCTGTGGTTTCAAAAAATCACAGACTTTTTTATCGCCAAAATTCAGAAAATTCGCAGCCGATCCGCCTTGATATATGCATATACTTTCTCATCACTTCGTCAGCGTTTTTGTCTGAAAAGGTGAGGAGAGATTTTGCGTTAAAAAATCCGCAGTTGCTTCATTTCTGAAGCTTCTGCGGAATATTTTTATTCGTTTTTCGGGAAAATAACGGTAATCTCCGTACCCTTATTTTCCTCGCTTTTAAGGATAATTTTACCCTTGTGGAGCATTACCCCATGCTTTACTATGGAAAGACCGAGCCCTGTACCGCCGGATTTTCTCGAATGACTCTTATCAACCCGATAAAACCGCTCGAAAACCCTCTGCTGATGCTCGGCGGGAATACCGACCCCCGTATCCGAAACAACAAGACTGACTGCTTCCCCGGTTTCGTTTATCTTAACCTCGACCTTTCCGGAATCCTTGCTATATTTTACCGCATTGTCGCAAAGGTTATAGATTACCTCGAAAAGAAGCTGTTTTACTCCGAGAATACAGCCCTCGTCCCCCGAAACACTTATGTCGATAGCTTTTTCACGGGCGCTGTCGGCTATTATGCCGCAGACCTCTTTTGAAAGGGAAAGGAGAGATACCTTTTCTGCGGGCATTTCGCTGCCCTCGTCAAGCTGTGACAGCTTTATTATATCCTCTACGAGCCGTATAAGCCGTGAGGCTTCCTCTCTGATATGTCCTACAAATCGGGGAAGATCCTCCTGTTTTACAAGCCCGTTTTCTATAAGCTCGGCGCTTCCCGAAATAGACTGTAAGGGCGTTTTAAGCTCATGGGAAACGTTAGCGGAAAACTCCCGTCTTAGCCTTTCGGCGTTGGCCTGCTCCGTTATATCGAAGCAGAGTATTACCGTTCCAACTGTTTCGCCCTCTGTTTCGATTCTGCTGATATCAAGCTGATATTCCCGTTCGTTTCGGCTTATTCTTATCTCGCTGTGCCCTTTTGAAACTGCATTTTCAATGGCGCCGCTTATTTCTGTGCGCCGTTCTATGGTAAGAAAATCCTTACCCGTGCAGTGGGCTTCTGCACTGAAAAGCTCAATAGCCGCAGGATTTATTGTGAGTATGCACCTGTTCTTATCCAGAAGTATAAGCCCCTCGTGCATATTTTCGGTAATAAGCCCGAATTCTTCCTTTCGCCTGTTAAGCTCCGCCGCCTTTTCCTCAATCTTCATATTCTGCTTATGAATACGGACAAGAAGGGGAGAAAGCTCCTCGTAAGCGTTATTCTCCGTAGGCTTATCAAGGTCAAGCTTATTCAGCGGCTCAATTATCTTTTTAGCCATTTTATGGGCGATTACCGCTGAAATAGCAACTGCCACTATCATAACCAGAATTATAGGATAAAGAAGCCCCATAAGGAGAGAAAAAACGCTTGCCCTGTCGGTTGAAATTCTAAGAATCGTTCCGTCGGAAAGAAGCTTCGCTTCGTAAAGCGTTTCCTCCGTAAGGGTAGCGGACTGGCGAGCGCTGCTGCCCCAGCCTGTTTTAATCGCTTCGGAAATTTCCTCTCGGTTAAGGTGGTTGTCCATCTCCGCCTTCTCTGCCATTGAGTCGAAAAGAACCCTTCCGTCGGCGGCTATCCAGGTAAAGCGGTAACCGCCTGAGCTTAGCTTACCGAGATAGGCTTCTCCGGACTGCTCCGTTCCCGTAGAGGCTATTGAAAGAGCGTCCTTAAGCTCCTTTATCTCTATGGAGTTGAAATATCCGTAGAAAAAGCTTGTCAGAATAATAAGGGTCGCCGCTAATACTATAACCGAGGTGGTAAGAATGGAGCGAAAAATTTTAGTTGTCATGTTCTGCCTCCATACGATAGCCTACATTTCTTACCGTTTCTATCATTTCGCCGCAGTTGCCCAATTTCTGCCTTAAGGTACGTATATGCATATCAACGGTACGGGTTTCGCCGATAAAATCCGATCCCCATATTTCGTTGAAGAGAACGTCCCTTGTGAAAACCTTACCCTTATTCTTCATAAAAAGGGTAAGAAGCTCAAATTCCTTGTATGTAAGAGCAATACGCTTTTCGTCCACAAAAACCGTTCTTTCATCGGGGTTAAGCCGTATGCAGCCTGCTGTAAGTACCGCCTTTTCCTCTTTTCGGGCAGGAGTACTTCTCCTTAGCACCGCCTTAACCCTTGAAATCATCTCCATCATACCAAAGGGCTTAACGAGATAATCGTCGGCACCCAGATCGAGCCCCTTAACCTTATCGAATTCCGCTCCCTTGGCGGTAGCCATAATTACGGGAATATCCATATATTTCGGAGAGGCTTTAAGTATTTTTAAAAGCTCAATTCCGTCCTTACCGGGGAGCATTACATCAAGAATAATAAGGTCCGGTCGTTCTGTTTCAAGGGCTTCAAGAAAGCTTTCGCCCTCCTCGAAGCCTTTTGCATCAAAGCCTGTGGACTGCAGGGCATAGACCTCTATATCCCTTATGCTTGCGTCGTCCTCAACGCACCATATCATATAATCAACTCCTTTATGACGGAAGCTATGAAACCTTATGCTCTCCCGTTACCGAAAAAATTACCCATTCGGCAATATTTACTGCATGGTCGCCGATACGCTCGAAATACTTTGTAATCATCAGTAGGTCAAGGGCATATTCTCCCTTTTCGGGGCTATCGGCTATCATTTTTATAAGGCTTTTCTTTATCCTGTCGAAATAATCGTCAACCTTGTCGTCGTGGGCAACTACCGATTTTGCCAGGTCGATATCCTTTTTTACATAGGCGTCAACGCTGTCGGTAACCATAGTAATAGTTTCGGAAGCCATATCCCGTATATGAATGGCTTCGTCGGCAGTCCTGCCCTCGAGATAGGTTATAATCTCCGCTATATCCTCCGCCTGGTCGCCGATACGCTCCATATCGGTAATCATTTTAAGGGCGGCGGAAATCTGCCGTAAATCCCTTGCTACGGGCTGCTGCTGCAAAAGCAGCTTAAGGCATCGGGATTCAATTTCTCTTTCCTTTCGGTCGATATCCGAGGATATAGGCGCAACCCTTTCAGCAAGGACAACATCCCCAGCAGAAAGCGCCTTTGAGGCGAGGGCGATTGCCTCCTCACAGAGAGCGCCCATTTCAATAAGCTCTGTATTAAGGCAGGCAAGCTGTTCATCAAATCTACTTCTCATTATCCAAACCTTCCTGTAATATAGTCTTCGGTACGTTTCTTTTCCGGCTGTGAAAAGAGCTTTTCGGTGTTGCCGTATTCGATAAGCTCGCCAAGAAGAAAGAATGCCGTATTGTCGGAAATTCGGACTGCCTGCTGCATATTATGAGTTACTATAACTATAGTATAACTCTTTTTCAGTCCGATTGCAAGTTCTTCTATTTTTGATGTTGAAATAGGGTCGAGAGCAGAGGTCGGTTCGTCCATAAGGAGAATTTCCGGCTTAACCGCTAAAGCCCTTGCTATACAAAGTCTTTGCTGCTGACCTCCCGACATACCGAGGGCGTTCTTTTTAAGTCTGTCCTTTACCTCGTCCCAGATTGCCGCGTCACGAAGAGACTGCTCAACTATTTCGTCAAGCTTAACCTTACTTTTTATACCGTGGGTACGTGGACCATAAGCAATATTGTCATAGATACTCATAGGGAAGGGATTAGGCTTCTGAAAAACCATTCCTATTTCACGGCGAAGCTCGTTTACATCAACGGAGCTGTCGTATATATTCCTGCCGTTATAGCAAACCTCTCCCGTAATCCTTACCGAGGGGATAAGGTCGTTCATACGGTTAAGGGTTTTCAGAAAGGTGGATTTTCCGCAACCCGAGGGTCCGATAAAGGCAGTAATACTTTTTTCGGGAATAGCTATGCTTACGTCCTTAAGGGCATGGGTTTTATCATACCATAAATTAAGATTATTTGCAGTTAGTATTTCACTCATTTTATTTTCCTTTCGGGTCAGAATTTCCGCTTTTTCGCAAAATAACGGCTGACTAAGGCTGCGGAGAGATTTATAAGCATAGTAAGCACCATAAGTATCGCCGCAATAGCAAAGGCTATGCCGAATTCGCCCTGTTCCTTTGCATATACATAAAGGGCAACGGTAAGGGTAGCACCGGGGCTGCTAAGCCCTTCGGCAATTCCGTTAAGGGCATGGGCGAAGCCTGCTGTAAATAAAAGGGCGGCAGATTCGCCGAGAATTCGTCCTACCGAAAGAATACAGCCCGTAATAACCCCGTCAACACAGCCCGGGAGAACAACTGTTCTTATTACTCTCCATTTTCCTGCCCCTAAACCGAAGGCACCGTCACGATAGCTCTGTGGTACGGTTTTAAGGCTTTCCTGAGTAGTTCTCATAATTGTCGGCAGGTTCATTATGGCTAAGGTTAAGGCACCTGCCAGCAGGGAGGTTTTAAAGCCTAAAAACTGGCAGAAAAACAGCATACCCACAAGACCGTAGATAATCGAGGGAATGCCCGAAAGGGTTTCCGCCGCATATTCAATAACCGCCACAATTCGCTTATTCTTCGCATATTCCGTAAGATAAATCGCCGCCCCCACACCGAGGGGAAGAACGATTATAAGGGTCATCAGCACGATGTATAGAGTGTTAAGAATATCGGGCAGTATGCCTATTTTTCCGCTTATGTAGCTTGGCTTCGTGGAGAGCAGCTCCCATGAAATATTCGGAATACCCTTAATAAAAACGTAAACGGCAATAAATATTACAAGAGCGGCGGTAAGTCCCGTAGAAATATACATAGCCGCCTTCAAAGCCGCAATATATAGCTTTCTTTTCTTACTTAGCATCAGTCTTTCTCCTTTTTCAGAAAGAAGTTAAGGGTTGCGTTAATAAGCATAATGAAAAGGAACAGCACAAGAGCTATAGAGAAAAGCGCCTGCTGCTGTAAGCCGCTCGAATAGGACATCTCGCTGGCTACCGCCGTTGTAAGAAAGCGTACGCTTTCAAAAAGAGAGGGCATATTCGCCGCATTTCCCGACACCATCATAACTGCCATAGCTTCGCCGATAGCTCTACCTACTCCGAGAACTACCGCCGCCGCAATACCGCTTTTCGCCGCAGGAACTGACACCCTGAAATAGGTTTCGATAGGCGTAGCGCCGAGGGCAAGAGAAGCGTCCTCGTATTCCTTCGGAACAGCGTCAAGAGCGGTCATTGAAACCTTTATAATTGAGGGGAGAATCATTATTGCGAGAACGATAATAGCCGCTAAAAGGCTTGCTCCGTCGGGTACATCAAACAGCGTTCTTATGCCGGGCACAAGTACCAGCATACCCACTAAACCATATACAACCGAGGGAATTCCCGCAAGAAGACTTACCGCCCCTTCCATAAAGGTTTTTACCTTAGGCTTCGCAATTTTTGAGAGATAAACCGCCGATAAAAAGCCGATAGGGACGCCTACCAAGATTGCTCCTGCCGTTCCGTAAACGCTGGTTAATATAAAGGGCAGTATTCCGTATTTCGGAGTTTCGGCGGTGGACGCCCATTCTGTACCAAAAAGGAAATCGAAAAGTCCGATTTCCTTAATGGCAGGTATGCCCGAAACTACGAGATAAACCGTTATAAGAAGTACGCTTCCTACAGTAAGCAGTCCCAGTATCAGAAATATACCGTGGACAATTCTTTCAAGAGCTTGATTCTTCTTCATATCAGTTTGCTGCTACAACACCTGCGGAGGAGATAGCTGTTCTTGCCTTTTCCGAGGTTACATAGTCGAAGAATTTCTGTGCCGCAGAGGAAAGCTTTTCGCCGCTTTTCGTTACAAGCACAAAGGGACGCTGAACAACATAGCTTCCGTCCTTGATTGTAGCTTCGTTAGCCACAACGCCGCCAACCTTAACTGCCTTAACGGTATCCTTTACGGAGGCAACCGAGGCATAGCCGATTGCGTCGGGATTCTGTGAAACTGTTGTAATTACGTCGCCTGTTGAGGTAAGCTCCTGACGATATTTGCATTTATCGCTTGTTCCGGTAATGGATTCGAAGCCGTCTCTTGTACCGCTTCCTGCTTCTCTGCCGATAAGTACGATTTCAGCGTCCTTACCGCCGATTTCGCTCCAGTTGCCGATTTCTCCCGTATATATCTTTGCGATTGTATCAACGTCAAGGTCGTCAACAGTATTTTCGGGGTTAACGATAATTGCGATTCCGTCATAGGCTAAAACTGTTCCGTTAAGTCCCTGTGCCTTTTCCTCGTCCTTAAGGTTACGGCTTGAAAGCCCGATATCACAGCTTCCTGCCGCTACCGCCTTAATGCCCGAGCCTGAGCCGGTAGGGTTATAGGTTACGGAAATACCTGTTTCGGTTTCGAAGGCTTCGCCGAGAACGCCGATTACTTTTTCCATAGAGGTTGAGCCGTCGGTAGCTACAGATTCCTTCTCTGCAGAACAGCCTGTTATTGCGGTGCAGATAAGAAGCGCCGCTGCTAAAGCTTTGATTGATTTTTTCATAATTGATTCTTCCTTTCTTTTTTTGCTTGCAGGCTGATTATACCGCCTGAGGGTAAAATCCGAAAGGGGTGGAATGTAAAATGTATGTAAAATAGATAAATCCCCTATCCGACATATTAGTAATATTGAGGATTTGTGATAATTATGTAAGTATTATTTAGGTTATTTTATCGAAGGTAATGATAGGAAGAGGCTGCCTGTTATCGGCTTACTTGTGATGCTCAAAGAATATCGTAAGGAGGCCTAAATCATTGTGCGCAAGAAATTGTAATATATATTGCAAATGCACTTGATTAAACAAGCTTCAGCACGGCGGCGTGCAATTTTTGGCGTAACAATCGTCAAAGGCTGAATCTCAGACGACTATACCGTGTTATACGTTATAATGCGAGCACAAGGACTTTTTGCATATTGCACAAAAATCCGATTTCTGAATTAAAACAATCTGATAAATTGCAAGAATATGTGTTGAAACTTGCATTTTTCAATTATTTTTGCAATTTTTCTATTGACAACTTGCAAAATCGTGGTATAATAAACACAGAAACAATAAAGAGAAACTAAAGGTCGCCTCTAAAAACCTATGTCGTTTATATGTGCTGTGAATTTAGTTGTAAG
>JAEDHF010000210.1 GCA_016297165.1 Oscillospiraceae bacterium
GGCAAGCTCAATGTGATCTCCCACCTCGTTTCGGTGGAAGCCGCCGAGTAATTTCCGACAGCACGTTATAAGATTAAGGAGGAAATCAAATGAAGCTCCATGAACTTTCGCCTGCGGCCGGCGCCGTAACTGCCGGTTTCCGCAAAGGCAGAGGCCCCGCTTCCGGTAACGGCAAAACCGCCGGTAAGGGTCACAAGGGTCAGAACGCTCGTTCCGGCGGCGGTGTAAGACCCGGCTTTGAAGGCGGTCAGACTGCTCTCGCAAGACGTATGCCTAAGCGTGGCTTTAATAACATTTTCGCTACAGAATATGCAACCGTTAACGTTTCCGACTTAGAAGCACGTTTCGAAAGCGGCGCAGTAATCGACGAGGCAGCTCTCGTAGAAAGCGGCTTAGTTAAGAAGGTTCTCGACGGTGTTAAGGTTCTCGGTAACGGCGAACTCACAAAGAGCTTTACTGTTAAGGCAGCAAAGTTCACAGCTACTGCTTCCGAAAAGATTGAAAAGGCAGGCGGAAAGGCTGAGGTGGTATAATGTTTGAAGTCTTTCGAAATGCGTGGAAGGTCGCTGAACTCCGCAAGAAGATTTTATATACATTATTTATCATCGTAATTTTTCGTCTCGGCTCCTGCGTATTTGTGCCGTTTCTTGATAACGCACAGATCGCAGCCATGCTCAATCAGGGCGATGGCGGTTCCCTTTTAAACTATCTCGATACAATGACAGGCGGCTCCCTCAGTCAGGGTACCCTGTTCGCGATGTCGATTACTCCCTATATCAACGCTTCAATTATTATACAGCTCCTTGCCGTAGCGATTCCGGCTCTGGAAAAGCTAAGTAAGGAGGGCGACGAGGGAAGAAAGAAGCTTAATAAGATTACTAAGTTCCTCTCCCTCGGTCTTGCGGTGTTCCAGGCTGTTGCATTCTACATCTACTTAAGAGGCGTTAATGCAGTAGCTTACACCGACGGCTTTGAAGGCGTTATAGCGGCAGTAACAATCGTATCCTGTTTCGTTGCGGGCGCGTCCCTTATTATTTGGCTCGGCGACCAGATTAACGAAAAGGGTATCGGTAACGGTATCTCTATGATACTTTTCGCAGGTATCGTAGCAAGAGGACCTTCGGCGGTATTAGCTCTTGTACAGTCTATGACTGCTGATATGAAGAACGCTATCTTCGTTCCGATTATCTTAATTATATTCGTTCTTATGATCGGTCTTGTCGTACTTATGACTAATGCAGAAAGACGTATCCCCGTCCAGTACGCTAAGAGAGTAGTCGGCAGAAAAATGTACGGTGGTCAGTCCACTCACATTCCGGTTAAGGTTGCTATGGCAGGCGTTATGCCTATCATCTTCGCTATGTCCATTATGTCCCTCCCCCAGACAATCTGTTCCTTCTTCGGAATTTACGGTCAGGGTGATACATTCTGGGACGGCTTCGTAAGACTTTTCAGCCAGAGCAGCATTCTTTACGCAGTTCTCTACTTCTTCCTTATTATCGGATTCAACTATTTCTATATAGCTATCCAGTATAATCCCGTAGAGATTGCCAATAACTTAAAGAAGAACAACGGCGCTATCCCGGGTATCCGTCCCGGTAAGCCTACCTCTGATTTCATTCAGAATTCGCTTTCTAAGATTTCTCTTATCGGCGCAATTTTCTTAGCGTTCATCGCTATCTTCCCGATTATCTTCCAGCAGCTTACGAACATCAACGTATCCCTCGGCGGTACGACAATGCTTATCGTAGTCGGCGTTGCGCTCGAAACAGTACGTTCTCTCGAAAGCCAGATGATGATGCGTCATCATAAAGGATTTTTGGAATAAGCATGATTTTGGAAAAGGGGCGGCATAAGAAAATGCCGGTTCCCCGAAACCAAATTCACTGACGAATTAAGGAGTTTTTATGAATTTAATATTTTTAGGCGCTCCCGGTGCAGGAAAAGGTACACAGGCTGAAATAGTTTGTGAAAAGCTCGGAATCCCCGCAATTTCGACAGGTAAT
>JAEDHF010000211.1 GCA_016297165.1 Oscillospiraceae bacterium
GAAAGGCTTTTTTCATTATTTTAAAGCCTTTCAGAAGTTGATGAGCAGACATTAACTAAAGCAAGAGGCTATCGGAAAATCCGATAGCCTCTTAATATTATTCAATTCCGATTATCTTCTTCCGCGCTTTCTCTTGCCCTTTCTTATAAGAAGAACAGAGCCTATCGCTGCACCGGGGATCAGTATTCCGATAGCAGCGCCTGTTGCGGGGTTGTAGTAATGATTGTTATTGCTGCTGTTATTTCCGCTGTTATTGTCCTCTTCGATTTCGATGTCGGGGTCGTCGTCGTTATCGGGAATAATGGGCTCGGTATCGGGGTCGGGACCTTCGCTATCCTCGGTTTCCAGATCCTCGTAAGCGCCGTTGACTTCATCGTTATAGATGCTGTCCCCGTCGTCCTCATTCTCCTCTTCTTCGTTTTCCTCGTCTTCTTCGTCCTCGGTTTCGAGAATATCGTCGTCGTTATTGCTTCCGAGAGTCTGGAGCCATTCAAGCTCAGAGCCTGTATAGCCGTAAGCAACCGCTATTTCGTAGGCGGACTTTCCGTCCTCGCCCTTTAAGGATTCGAGCCATTCGGTAAGAGTGCCGTTATAGCCGTTATCAACAGCAAGCTCATAGGCGGACTTTCCGTCCTTTACTCCTGCGGATACTCTTGAAACGATATACTGGATAAAGTTTTCCTCGCTTCCGTAGCGATTTACCAACCATTCCTCAAAATTCTGACCGGGGATACCCTGTTCACCCTGGGGTCCCTGAATACCCTGTTCACCCTGGGGACCTTGAATACCCTGTTCACCCTGTTCGCCCTTAAGGCTGTTTACAAATTCCTGAACGGTCTTACCGCCGGTAATAGCGTTAAGGATATCGGTTTTAAGCTGGTCAACCTTATTTGCTACTGCCTCGTTGACTGCATTTTTAACAACGTTTTTGATAAGCTCGGAGGGAGTATCGTAGGTTCCTACCTGCTTCGTTACCTCGGCGGTTACTGAATCCTTTATGTAATCCACGAGAGCCTGCTGCTGGCTCAGGGTAACCTCATCGCCGAGAACGTCGGAAATCTGCTCCTTTATTTTGTCCTCAAGCTTCTGGTCGTTTATGACAGCGGTTACGAGAGCGTCCCTATGGTCGTCAAGGTAATCGCTTATCATACCGTCGATATCGTTCTTGTTGACGTAATTATCCGTCATTTCCTTGGATAATGCCGTTACAGCCTTGTTGTAATAATCCACAAGATTTGTAAAATCGGGGTCGGTTCCGTTAATCTGCTTCTCGGTAAGACCGATTCTTTTCATAAGAGCCGCTTTTATTAGAGCTGCTGCGTCCTTCTTTGAAATATAGGGGTCATCGGCACCGGTTTCCCGGAAGTAGAGACCTGTGCGGCATGTGTCGTTGATGGTAAAGTCGCCGTCCACGCCTGCATTCATTTCGCCGAGCTTAGTATCGCTTTTAATCGAATAGTAGGAAACTGTTGGGTTAGGATAAACGCCTGCCTGTGAAAGAAGGGAGGACCAGTAGGAGGAGGTAATCTTATACTTTATGGGAAGTCCGATATCCCCCGAGCCGCCGCTGTAGGTTTTTACATAAAGGGTAAGCTTTCCGCTTGCGGGTTCGAAGGAAAGAGCAAGGTTTATATCGCCTGCCGCCTGAAGCGCTGCGGCATTGGCGTTAACGTCGCTTCCCTTGAAGGATAGGGTATAGATTATTCCTGTTGAAGGGTCCTTGATATTGATTCTTAAAGTAATATTTATGCCGTTATTGTAGTAATTCTTAAGGCATTCTATATCGCTGTATTTAATCAGAGAGGGGAGGGACAGGCTTTCGTCCGCCGAGATACTGATATCCACAACGCCCCCGTCATTGGGGTTAAGGGTTGTAATATAGTTGCTGAGGGTAACGCCTGTGGAGAAAGCGTTATTGATGCTTACGAAGGCAGGCGCCGCCGAGGAGGTAACCGAAGCACCTATCATAAATATAAATGCAACAGATAAGGCGGTAATCACGG
>JAEDHF010000072.1 GCA_016297165.1 Oscillospiraceae bacterium
TACCACGCTTTACAATCATGGGGTTTGCGCCTGCGGCAACATTCTTCATACCCTCGCGGATAAGTGCCTGTGCAAGTAAGGTAGCGGTTGTTGTACCGTCGCCTGCTGCGTCGTTAGTCTTTGTGGAAACCTCCTTGACGAGCTGAGCGCCCATGTTCTCGAAGGGGTCCTCGAGGTCGATTTCCTTAGCGATTGTAACGCCGTCGTTTGTGATAAGGGGCGCGCCGAACTTCTTATCGAGAACTACGTTTCTTCCCTTAGGTCCGAGGGTAATCTTAACGGTATCTGCAAGCTTGTCGATACCTGCCTGTAAAGACTTACGGGCTTCTTCACCATAAATAATCTGCTTAGCCATAATGTATCACTCCTTCAATTACTCTACAATAGCGAGAATGTCGCTCTGACGAACGATTGTGTACTTTTCGCCGTCAACCTTAACCTCTGTGCCGGAATATTTGCTTGTAAGAACCTTATCTCCGACCTTAACTTCCATTTTTACTTCCTTACCGTCAACAATACCGCCGGGGCCTGCTGCAAGTATTTCAGCAACCTGGGGCTTTTCCTGAGCAGAGCTTGTAAGGATAATTCCGCCCTTTGTAGTTTCTTCAGCTTCTAAGAATTTTAATACAACTCTATCGGCTAATGGTCTGATATTCATTTTCAGTTACCTCCTATTATTTGTTGTTAGCACTCTCGCTGTTGGAGTGCTAACCGATAATCATATTATAGCACTATCTTTCCAAAAATCAAGCATTTTTTGTCAATGTTTTGATTTTTTGTTCATTATGTACATATCGCTCATAAGCAAGAGGATATTTTTATGCAGGTACAACAATTCCCTGCATTATCAAATGCAGGGAATATTACATATACTGTACTGTCGGAATTACTTAAGAGCCACAATATTCATAGTGAGCTTTCCTGTATCATCAATAATGATAACGCCGTAGGAAGGCTTATTTTTTCCTCTCGGCGAATCGATAGCGCCGGGATTCATAACGTAAACATCATCAAGAATCTCGGTTCTGTACATATGGGTATGACCGAAGAGAGCAATACGACAGCCTCTCGCCTTAGCCTCGCTTACGAGGGGGTCAAGACCGCCCTGAACGTTATGCTCGTGACCGTGTACACATAAAATCTTATAACCGCCGGCTTCAACTACTTCCATTGTCTTATGGTGTCCGAAGTCACAGTCACCCTGGACAAATACGAACTTCTTATCGGGAAATTCTGCAGAAACGTCGGCAAATTCATGTTCGCCGTCACCTAAATGGATAAAAATATCTGCTTCCGGATTCTTTTCGACAATATTCTTTAATTTCTGATAATCTTTATGGGTATCGGCTACTGCTATAATCTTCATATTAACGCTCCTAAGACAGGTATTGACATTATGTCTTAATAATTATAGCACACAATATAGCAATAGTCAAATAATAAAATATATAAAATTACCACATATTTTTTAGCTAAGTTTCATCAATAGGTTTCAATATAATTACATATATCATAATTATCGGCTTACGGGCATAATCTTAAAAAGGTTAATCCGCTTCCTTAAGCCGCAATATCCAAGGAGGTCATCATGGGAAACATCAATATCGACGCTCTTATTGAGGCAGCAAGCAAAAAGCTCGGGATTCCGCCCGAACAGCTCAGAAAATCCCTTAATTCCGGGAACATCAGCGACATTACCTCACGTATGAGTAAAAGCGACAGGGACAAAATCAATTCGGTTATGAATAATCCCGAGCTTATGGAGAAAATGCGCCGTAAGTACACGGGAAACAACAATCAACGGTAGGGAGATGAGTCCATGGCGGAAAATGACGATTTCACATCACTTCTCGGTCATTTCTTTTCCGCCGATAAGGGTCAGGATAAGGAAAACGGCGAGGAAGGCTCCGACGGAGGTATTTTCGGAAATATCGACCCGGAAATGATACTTAAGCTTATAGATATATTTTCAAAGCTTAACTCCCCCGATAAGAACACCGAGCTTTTAATGGCGCTTAAGCCCCATCTCAGAACCGAGAATCAGGCAAAGCTTCAGAGAGCGGCTACGCTGCTGAAAATTCTGTCTCTCCTGCCCCTTCTTAAGGATCTCGGAAACGGAGACAATATTTTTTAATGAAAGGAATTAAGCTATGGAATGGAAAAAAGACAATACCGACAGCGAGAAGCTAAAACAAATGGAAAAGGAATATATTGAGGAAGCACTCAGAATGATGAAAAAGGCGGGTGTTGACAAGGTCAATACGACAACTGAAGCCGAAAAGAAAAAGGAAGAAGAGGAAGTTGTATCTTCCGTGGAAATACATAACAATACGGTAACTGAAAAAGAAGCTGCAGACGAAAATGAAGGAATTACAGAAGAAATCACTGAAGAAGCAGTCCCCGATAACGAAGCCGCCGAACCCGAATCGGATTCAGAATATGAAACGGAGCCTGTAACAATTCCGGAAAGCGCCTCGGAGGAAACTGTGAGCAGCGAAGAGATTCTCGAAGAAAAGGACACGGAGCCCGAAAAGGAAGACCCGGCAAAGCAGGAAGAACAAGCCGAGCAGGAAGAAGTAAAGGAAGCGAAGGGCGGCTACGGAGTATATACTGCCGACGAAATAATTAACGGCGAGGGCATAATCGAGGCAGAGAAAATAATCGAAGAAATTAAGCTTCGAAACGAGACTATGAAGAAGCTTACCGAGGAACAGGAAAAAGCTATGAAACCGAGCCGTACCTGTCCGAAATGCGGAAAAGTTATCGATGGATCAACTTGAAGGAATCATCGGCAGGCTCCTAAGAGACGAAGATGCCCTTTTAATAATTTTTCTTATCATAATCCTTTATAGGCAGGGTGCGGATAAACCTCTTCTCTTTGCTCTGCTGTATATTCTCCTTTAGCTAAGACAGTTTCGGCGTATAATAACCGAAACTGTCATTTTTCTGCAATTTATACCTCTTAATCTGTCATTTTTGATTGACAAAACAGAATAATAGGAGTATAATATTTAATAGTATTTTTTGGAGGCTTAACCTTTGTGAATATCAGAATTAACGAGCTTAATATAAATTACTCCGACGAGGGAGAGGGAGAGGTTATTCTCCTGCTCCATGGCTGGGGAACAAATATATCGCTTTTCGAAGGAATAAGGAACAGATGTTCCGTTAAATACAGGGTTATCGCCCCCGACCTTCCCGGCTTCGGCGGCTCCGATGAACCGAAGGAGCCATGGTGCGTTGACGATTATGCAGACTTTGTGGTTGAATTCTGCAAGGCGCTTGGCGTATCCTCTGCTATTATCTTAGGACATAGCTTCGGCGGCCGCATCATCATAAAGCTTCTTTCGAGAAAGGACTGCCCCTTAAAGGTAGAAAAGGTTATCCTTACGGGAAGCGCAGGTATTAAGCCGCTGCAATCCGCGAAGGCTAAGAAAAAGGCAAAGGCTTATCAGAAAGGAAAGGCTTTTCTTTCAACGGGACTTATGAAAACGCTTTTTCCGAATGCACTCGAAAACTACAGAAAAAAGCACGGCTCCGCCGACTATAACGCTGCTTCTCCTATGATGAGACAGGTTCTCGTTAAGGTAGTAAACGAGGATTTAGCTCCGCTTCTTCCAGAAATAAGGCAGGAGGTTCTCCTTATCTGGGGCGAAAACGACGACGCTACTCCCCTTTCCGACGGAAAAAGAATGGAAAAGGAAATGCCCAATGCAGGACTTGTGGTGCTACCGAATTCGGGACATTACGCCTTTCTCGAACAGCAATACACTTTTCTCCGTGTAATTTCATCTTTTTTAGATATAGAGGTTTGATATGACAGGTTTGGTTATAGGCTATATTGTATTTTTCGCAGTTCTCTTCACGAGCTTTACAATAAATTTTGTCCACTATATGCATATGTTCCAGCTTAATTCCTACAGTGCCAAGGAACAGCTTCATTGGATAAAGATTAACTTTGGAAACGTTCTGCTGAGACACCTTTTTCCTCTGCTTGCAGTAATATATGCGTCCATAATCTTTATCGGAAGCGAAAGTACTGAGCTTAGTTTATCGGATTTGCTTATGTGCTCGGGACTTATGCTTATCGGGCTCACCTTCGCAAGGAAGAAAAAGGCTAAGAAAAAGCTGGTTTTTACTCCAAGGGTAATAAGAATGTGCGTTACTACTACCCTAATTTACGGCGCAGTCTGCGCTCTGTCAATGATTTTTCTGCACAACTCCCTCTTTAAGCTTCCCCTGCTCTGTTTATGGCAGATTTTTTCGCTCCTTATGCCCATGATAGCCAACCTCATTAACCGACCGGTTGAAATCTGCATAAACAACCACTATATAAACGACGCAAAGCGGATAATAAGCGAGCTTCCAAACACAACCGTTATCGGCATTACGGGAAGCTACGGAAAGACCTCCACAAAGTTCTATCTTGAAAAGCTTCTTTCCGCTAAATATAACGTACTTATGACCCCCGAAAGCTATAATACTACTATGGGTGTTGTAAAAACCGTAAGGAACAGCCTTAATGCTACCCATGAGATATTCCTCTGTGAAATGGGAGCAAAGGGCGTCGGCGAAATAAAGGAAATCTGCGATATTGTTCACCCGAAGCATTCAATCATAACCTCAATCGGCGAACAGCACCTTGAAACCTTCGGCTCTCTCGAAAATATCATTAAGACAAAGTATGAAATTGCGGACTGCATAACCGACGGAACGGTTTTCCTCAACTACGACAACGAATATATCAGAGAGCACAAAACGGATAAAAACATCGTTACCTACGGTCTTAAAGGCGGTAACGACTATAACGCCTTCGATATCAGGGTTTCGCCCAAGGGCACAACCTTTACCGTTTCTCACGGCGAGGAAACCGCCGTCTTTACCACAAAGCTTCTCGGCGAGCATAACGTACAGAATATACTCGGAGCGATAGCGGTAGCCAACACCTTCGGCGTTTCCTTCAACGAGCTTTTGTTCCCCGTGAAAAGGCTTGAGCCCGTTCCACACAGAATGGAAATTCTCGATAAGGGCAACGGCGTAACGATTATCGACGACGCCTTTAACTCCAATCCCGCAGGCGCAAAAGCGGCGCTTAAAACCCTCTCCGGTTTCGACGCTTTAAGAATTGTAGCTACCCCCGGTATGATTGAGCTCGGCGAAAGAGAATACGCTCTTAATAAGGAACTGGGCGAAAATGCGGCTGAATGCTGTGATATCGCTATTCTCGTGGGCGAGCGACAGGCTCCTCCCATTAAGGAAGGCTTACTCGCCAAGAGCTTTCCCGAGGATAAAATCTATGTGGCGAAGGATCTTAACGACGCGCTTAAATATGCCTATTCCGTAATGCAGGGAAGAAACAGGGTTATTCTTCTGGAAAACGATTTGCCCGATAATTTCTGATATAAAGAAAAAAATTTAAAGACAAGAAAGGACACTGCACAATGAAAATAAGAGTCGGAGTTTTTTTCGGCGGCAAAAGTGTTGAACACGAGGTATCGGTTATCTCCGCTTTACAGGCCTGCCGCTCTCTCGATAAGGAGAAATATGATATTATACCGATCTATATTACCAAGAACACGGAATTCTATATCGGCGAAAAAATCGGCGTTATCGAAGCCTATAAGAATATTCCCGCCCTTTTAAAGGAAAGTACAAGGGTTATTCCTGTCGGTGAAAAGAACGGTCTTAATCTTATGCGCTATCCTATGAAGAAATTCGGCGATAACCTTATGGCAGTAATCGACGTAGCGCTTCCTATCGTTCACGGCACAAACGTTGAGGACGGCGCTTTACAGGGTTATCTTCAGACCCTCGGCGTTCCTTATGCCTCCTGTGACGTAATTTCTTCGGCAGTAGGCATGGATAAATATGTTATGAAAACAGTTTTCAAGGATAACGATATTCCCGTTCTTCCCTGCTCTGTCGCTAACGTTAAGGAATACACAAAAAATCCCGAGGCAGTTATCTCGGCAATCGAGAGCAAGACCACCTACCCCGTTATCGTTAAACCCGTTAACCTCGGCTCAAGCGTAGGTATCAGAAAGGCTAAGAACCGTGAGGAGCTTATCGAGGCTCTTGATTATGCATTTACTTTTTCTATCCGTGTTCTTGTTGAAAATGCAATCACAAAGCTTCGTGAAATTAACTGTTCTGTTTTAGGTGACTATGAAAATGCAGAAGCCAGCGAATGTGAAGAACCCTTCGCCAACGACGAAATATTAAGTTATCAGGATAAATATGCAGGCGGTACAAAATCGGGCAAGAGCGGTATGGCTTCTCTGAAAAGAAAGATTCCTGCTGATATTTCGCCCGAAACAAGAGAAGAAATAAGAGCTATGGCTGTTAAGGCATTCAAGGCTTTAGGCTGCAGCGGTGTTTCCCGTATCGACTTTATGATTGACGAGGAAACAGGAAATATCTATCTAAACGAAATCAATACAATCCCCGGAAGTCTCGCTTTCTATCTCTGGGAGCCTCTCGGTGTAAAATATTCGGAGCTTCTCGACAGAATGATTTCTCTCGCTCTTAAGCGTGAGAGAGAGAATAAAGCTATAAGCTTCTCCTTCGACAGCAATATTCTCGAAACCGCAAGCTTCGGAGGCAGCAAGGGAGCTAAGGGCGCAAAGCTATAATGAAAGGACAGGATTATGAAAAAGCCTTATATAATCGGTTTTAAGTTCGGAACCTGGCGTAACGAGGTGTGGTTTTCTGCCGAGGATAACGAAGAAATGAACAAAAAGTGGAAGGAAGCCGTTGACGGTCTTGAAGAAGTCGGAAATTCATATACAAATTCAAACGAGTTTCTTACTGCGGCAGTAGAATATTTCGAAGAAAAGGGATTTTCCCGTATCCAGAGATAATGAAGCAGGTCGTTGTAAACAAGAATGCGTCGGGTCAGAGAATAGACCGCTTCCTTTCGAAAACCTATCCTGCCCTTTCACAGGGATTTATCTGCAAAATGATAAGAAAAAAGGAGATTAAGGTTAACGGAAAGCGGACGGAGGCTAACTATAAGCTGATTGAAAACGACATTATATCCCTTTATATAAAAGATGAGCTTTTCGAAGAAAAGAAGCCCTCTGATATGGATTTTCTTGATGTATCACCCGATATAAGCGTTATATACGAGGACGAAAACATTCTTCTTGTTGATAAGGAGCCGGGACTTGTTGTTCACGAGGATAACGATAATTCAAAAGATACCCTTATCAACCGAATCAAGCGCTATCTTTACGAAAAGGGCGAATATAACCCCGAGGATGAGTATTGCTTCGCACCCTCCCTCTGCAACAGAATAGACAGGAATACCGGAGGAATTGTAATTGCGGCAAAGAACGCAGAAAGCCTCAGAATTCTTAATCAGAAGGTTAAGGACAGGGAGCTTACAAAGCTTTATTTATGCGAGGTATTCGGCACTCCGAAGGAAAAGGAAGCCTTGCTTACTGCATATTTATATAAAAACGAAAAGGAAAACAGGGTTATTATCTCCGACCGGAAAACGCCTGAAAACAGGACTATAAAGACGAAATACCGTGTCCTCGAAGCGAGGGGCGACAGCGCTCTCCTTGAGGTTGACCTCATTACGGGAAGAACACACCAGATAAGAGCTCACATGGCATATATCGGTCACCCTCTCCTCGGCGACGGAAAATACGGAATAAATAAAATCAATAAGGAAAAGGGCTATAAGTATCAGGCTCTTTACAGCTACAAGCTGATTTTTAATTTCAGTACGGACGGCGGAATTCTCTCCTATCTTAACGGCAGAGAATTCACCGCTCAGAATATATGGTTCTTAGATAAGACTAAAAGAAAGGAAAGCGGAAACACCGCTAAAGGAACAAAAAAATGAAGTATGTTGTTTTACTCTGCGACGGTATGGCAGACTTAAAGAGAGACGACCTCGGAAACAAGACCCCTATGGGCTGTGCAAAGAAGCCTAATATGGACAAGCTCGCTAAGGTATCGGAGATTGGGCTTGTTAAGACCGTTATCGACGGAATCAAGCCCGGAAGCGACGTAGCTAACCTCTCCGTCCTCGGTTACGACCCCTCGGTTTATTATTCGGGTCGTTCTCCCCTTGAGGCAGGAAGCATAGGCATCGATATGAAGCCTACCGACGTTTCCTTCAGAGCTAACCTCGTTACCCTCTCCGACGAGCCTGTATATGAGGATAAGACAATACTCGACTACTGCGCCGACGATATTTCTACCGAAGAAGCAGCAGAGCTTATCAAATACATAGCTGAAAAGCTTGACACCGATGTTTTCCATTACTACAGCGGCGTAAGCTATCGCCACTGCCTTATCTGGAACAACGGTACTCTTGACGTGGGCACTCTTACTCCCCCTCACGACATTACAGGAAAGCCCATCAAGAACTACCTCGGCTTTAACGAAAAGAGCGCTCCCCTTCTCGACATGATGAAAAAGTCCTACGACTTACTTAAGGACCACCCCGTAAACAAGGCAAGAGTTGAACGCGGGTTACGACCCGCAAACAGCCTTTGGTTCTGGGGCGAAGGCGTAAGAAAAAATCTTATGCCCTTTACAGAAAAATACGGCAAGAAGGGCGCTATGATAAGCGCTGTTGACCTTCTTAAGGGCATAGGCAAGTTCACCGGTATGGATGTTATAAACGTTCCCGGCGCTACAGGCTATATCGACACCAATTTCAGCGGTAAGGCTGACGCAGCAATAAAGGCACTTAAGGACGGAAACGACTTCGTTTATATTCATGTTGAAGCTCCCGATGAATGCGGTCACCGCTTCGAAATACAGAACAAGGTTAAGTCTATTGAACTTATCGACGAGCTTATCTTAGGACCTATTCTTAAGGCATTTGAAAATGAAGATTTAAAGGTACTTATCTGCCCCGACCACCCCACTCCCTTAGCGCTTAAGACCCACACAAATGCACCTGTACCCTATCTTATCTACGATAGCACAAAGGCTATTGAGGGCGTTGACTGCTTCTCGGAGGAGAATGCAGAAAAGACCGGCAGGTACATCGAAATTGGTCATAGCCTTATGAATCATTTCCTCGGTTAATAATATAAAATGCAGCTGTCAGATTTCCTCTGTATGAGTCTTTCTGACAGCTGAAGATTTATATGAAAAGGAAGAGAAATAATGTCAAACAGACAATTCAGCGCACTTGATATAATAAAGCGGATAATTGAAGAAAACGTTAAAGAAGGCGATATCTGCATTGACGCTACCGCGGGACGAGGAAACGACACCGCCTTTCTCGCTTCCCTCGTAGGAGAAAGCGGTCATGTTACCGCCTTCGATATCCAGCAGGACGCCGTTGACAGCACAAAAGCCCTTCTCGAAGAAAAGGGACTGACCGACAGAGCGGACGTCCTCCTTAAAAGCCATAGCGAAATGGACGAGCTTTTTGAGGAAGGTACGGTTTCATGTATTACCTTCAATTTCGGCTGGCTCCCTAAGGGCGACCACAATATTTTTACCCATAAGGAAACAAGTATAGCCGCCATTGAAAAAGGGCTTAAGCTGCTTAAAAAAGACGGAATAATGACGCTAATCATA
>JAEDHF010000073.1 GCA_016297165.1 Oscillospiraceae bacterium
TTGGCGTTGTTCTAAAAATTATCCTTGTGCCTGTTTTACTGACGCTGTTCATAATATTTCCCGAACAAATGGCAGACAGTATTTCGGAAAGTATAGGCGTTTGTCTTGATGTAATAATACCCTCAATGTTTGTATTTATGGTTCTGTCCTCATATATAATTGACGAGGGGATATATAAAACGTTGATATCTCCCTTATATTTCCTGCTGAAAGGAATTCTGCCGCTTAATAAGGAGCTCTTCTCTGTATTCATACTAAGTCTTATAGGCGGATACCCTACCGGCATAAAGCTATTACGGGAAAGAATTGCGGAAAATAAAAATTATCACGAAATATATGAAAGAATAGCAGGAGTATGCTACTGCGTTTCTCCTGTTTTTGCGATAAACATAATCGGCTATGGAATTTACGGCTCAGGGGAAGCAGGAACAGTCGTTTATATATCCAATGCCTTATCCTGCTTTATACTTGCAATATTCACCGCCCACAGAATAAGGCGAATAACAACAGATAAAGATGATGAAATGCTACCGAAATACAGCCCGAAAGGGCTTATATTCAGCATAAACAGCGCTTCGAAGGCTCTCCTTATGATTTGCGCCGTAATAGTATGCTTTAACTCTGTTTTGACTGTAACAGAACACCTCCTTACAATATTCAACATTGAGCCGCCCGAAATTATTGCCGGTTTTTTTGAAATAAGCAATCTTACTAAGATTAAGTCCCCTTCTCCGCTTTTACTCCCGTTTTTTTCCTTTATATCTTCCTTTGGCGGAGTATGTGTACTCGTTCAGACAATAGCCTTAGCAGGAAAAGACTTTTCTCTTAAATACTTCTTCATAGGGAGGCTAATTTGCGGAGTACTAAGTGCATTTTTAACATACATTATAATGAATATATGGGAAATCTCGGTAAGTTCATCAGCAGGATTGTCAGGTTACACCTATATTTTTAATCAGAATAAGCTGGTAGTTCTACTGCTTATTGTGATGTGTACCATTATTTTCATAAAAAGTGAAAAAATTTTCAAAAAAGTATAGAAATTTGATAAAAAGTATGATATAATATAATAAATTAAACAGAATTCATTATGGAGGTTCTTTATTATGAAAAAGAAGCTTTTCGGTAACAATATCAAGCCTGCGTGCAAATACTGTCTTCTCTGTAAGCCTTTAGAAAATGATAAATACGATTGCTCGAAATTCGGTATGGTTAAGCCCTACGATTCCTGCAAGAAATTTACTTATAATCCTCTTATGCGCATACCTAAAAAGGAAGTTCTCCTCGCAAATTCCGACGTTAACAAGATTGATTTCTAATTTACTGAAAAAAGTACTGCTCAAAAATGCAGTACTTTTTAAATTTATGCAAAAAACTCACCGTATCGGGCAAATACCCGAAACGGTGAGGCTTTTTTATTCAAATCTGAACCATTCAAGATCGAACTTACTGCCCGGCATAAACACAAAGGAGATATCGCATTTTCCGGCGATTGGCTCAATGTCAAAATGCTGCTGGGTAAATTCTTCAGAATGTAAAAACTCGATAAGCTGGGTATGCTGTACTCCATTTTCGTCGGTATGACGAATCTGAACAGAATTCATGTCATTTTGCGTTCTTCCGCAGATTGTAATTCTGTCTGCACCCTTGGTGAAATTCATATCATTATAGTTTATAACAACATTATTTCCGATATCGGTTATTCTTCTTCCGACAGTATCGAAATCATCACCATATACGCCGTCGTTATCACAAGCATATAAGGTCTGGTAAGCCTTATTGGTTTCGATGAACTCGAAGCCTCCGAAAATGATACCATCCTTAACCACAAAGGAAATGGTTTTAATTCCGATAAGCTTTTCCGAAAGCCTGAATTCCTGTGGCAGGAACCTATCCCAACCGCCGTTATAATCAAAAGCTACAGTATCAATAAGCCTTCCGTTTTTGTCGGAATTGCCCTCCCATACCTCAATCATTACCGGCTTATTATCACCACAGTGTCCACAGTGAAGAACAAGCTTATCCGTTCCTGTTTTTCCGAAATCTACATTGTCAAAGCCGATAACAGTCCTGTCATGTATGCCGCTTATCGCTCCTCTTTCGACTACGTTCAGAGTTGTGTTGCTGAAGCTATAAAGACTCGCAGAAATAAACTTATACGGACTGATATTGGCGGAGCCGAGACCCTCATTTTTCATAGCGATATCCGAAATTACCTGGGGTATTTCACCGCCATTCCTGCAGAATGCACGGATATAGTATTCGCCGTCACCCTTAGCGGTAACCTTTACGCCGTTTTCCAGCTTTTCAAGAGACGCTAAATCAACCTCTACCCCGTTTGCAAGGATACATTTATACTCGATTTCCCTGTAATCTGAGTTTTCGGGCAGCATTTTCACATTAACGATAGTCGAGGGATTATCCGAAGTAAGTAAATTTGTATTAGTCGATAGCTCAAGCTTTCTTGCGGGTATTTCGGGTACATAGGGCTTCGCTTTGTATGGATAATACTCATCAATAACCGTTATACCCTCCTGCTGTTCACAGGACAGAGAGGTAAGAGTAATCTCCTTGGTTGCGAGCCCTTTTCCTTCAATAGTTACGGTTATTTCGCCGCACATAAGGGTAGCTTGGATAATTGCCACAAGCTTACCGCTGAAAAGCCTTCGGTTATCGCCTTTATAGCTGTCATAATCGGTACTGTCGCCGTTATCGAGACCCACAAGGCGTGCAGGTCCGCTTACAGTAACCTTAACCCTGTTTCTTGCATTCGCTACGAAACAGTCGTCAATATCCATAGCGGAAATCTCTATGAACACTAAATCTCTACCGTCTGCCGACATAATATACTTATCGGGTATAGCGTCGATTTTAATGGCATTACCAAAGGAAGAAACAGTATCTCTTGCCGCCTCTGTTCCGTTTTCGTCGTATGCTACCGCAACAATTGTACCCTTCTTGAAGGGCAATTTCCATTCGCAGTGAAGCTTATCTCCATGCTCGAAATCCACGGTTTTTCTTCCGAGAGAAATACCGTTGAAAATAAGCTCTGTTTCCTTAAGGTTTGAATATGTATACACAGATATTTCCTGACCAATATTGAAGTCCCAGGAAGGAAGAATATGCACAAAGGGCTCCTCCTCGGGAGATACCCAGAAGGCTTTATATAGATAGAAGGCTTCCTTGGGAAGTCCTGCTGTATCAATGATACCGAAGTAGGAATTCTTGGTGCTGTATGGAGTTGGCTCGCCGATATAATCGAAGCCGGTCCATACAAACTGCCCTCCGCAGAAGGGCATATCCCTGTCCTCGATAAGGGCCTTTTCCTGATTTTTGCCCCAGCCTACAACACTGTTGCCTAAGTCGGAACACTGCATATCATCATGAGTAAGTATTGAAGCCTCTGCAGGAAAATGATAAATGCCTCTCGAACGGACTGTTGATGCGGTTTCACTTCCGTATATGAACCAGTCGGGATACTTTTCATGGTGAAGCTTATACATATCCTCGGTGTAGTTATATCCGGAAAGCTTTATGTAATCCGCTACCTTCTGTGCATTTTCCCAGCGCATATAATTTGAGCCTATTGTGCAGTATGCATTTTTGTATTTATCGTGGATATATACTTCTTTACAGAGCATTTCAGCAATTTCAAGACCCCGTTCGCTTTTATGGGTATCGAGAATTTCGTTTCCTATGCTCCACATTATTACACAGGGCGCATTTCTGTCTCTTGTTACCCAGCTTTTAACGTCATCCTTATATTTCTCCTGAAAGAATCTTGCGTAGTCGTACTCCGTTTTCGAAAGCTCCCACATATCAAAGCACTCGCTAACAATAAGGAAGCCCATTTCATCAGCAAGATCGATAAGCTCCCTCGCAGGCATATTATGGGAGGTACGGATTGCGTTTACGCCGAAATTCTGTAAGATTTTAAGCTGTCTTTTAAGGGCGTATCTGTTCATAGCTGCTCCGAGAGCGCCTAAATCATGATGCATACAAACGCCCTTAAGCTTTGTAACCTTACCGTTGAGCAGGAAGCCCTTATCGGGATTGAATTCTATTGTTCTGAAACCAAAGGTGTTTTCCACCTTATCCTTAACTTCGCCGTTTACGACTACTTCCGACACAACCCTGTAGCATTCGGGAGAAGCTACATCCCAGATTCCCGGATTTTTTGCGTAGAACTGAATTCTGCTGAAACTATCCTTGATTTCACCGGAAACAAAGGCTACCCTCTTGCCCTCTGAAGAATAAACGGTATGATTCAGAATACCGGCACTTTCCGACAACCGGGTTTCGATTGTTACAAGCCATTTTTCGCCGTCATATTTCGGTGAAATATATACTCCGTTTTCAAGAATATGACGCCTGTCCGTCTGTCGGAGAAAAACATTACGATAGATACCTGCTCCAGAATACCACCTTGAATTCGGAGCTTCATAACGTACTCTTACATAGATTTCGTTATTATCCTCACGAAGATACTTAGTAATATCAATACTGAAGCAGGAATAGCCATACTCCCTGCCGCCTGCCTCAAGACCGTTCACATATATGGTACTATCCATATAAACGCCGTCAAAACGCAGATAATATACATCGTTATCACTTAAGCCGTTAACATAAAACTGCTTTCTGTACCAGCCATCGCCGGATTTATAAAGGTTTTCTGTATCTCCGATAAGCCAGTCGTGAGGAATCTCAACATCATGCCAATCAGAGGCGAAAAGGGCGTCGGAAAGCTCCGAGCCGTTATCCAAAAGCATAAACTGCCAGTTGTCATTAAAAAGAATCTCAGACATATAACACTCCTTGGTCGTTATCGTGAATCAACTCGGTTCTTGTAAAATCAATGGGGTTAATTACGATAACTGTGCGCTTTTTCTTTTTTGCATAACTTATTGTTGACATTGTTCCGCCCTTCTTTCCGTCATATACTGCCAGAATATACTGTGCAGTATCAACAAGAAAGCGGTTTCTTTTTGCCATACAGCCTGCCGAATAATTCTCTCGCGTAATATTAGTTATACCCGTGCAGCTCCTTATAATTCTATCATAGGTTTCTTTATCCTCAGGACGCCAGCCCTCCGTCTGATTCAAGCAGGGCACTGCCGCAAAAAGCTCAATATCATATCTCAGCTGCAGTTCAATAACAATCTCAGCGCACATAAGGTCAATCCCCTGCGCCATGCCTGTCTGATAATAATGAACTCCTTTTTCGGTAAGATTTATTATCTCTTCCCTTAATGCAGAATAGAGCCTTTTATATTCAGCGGAATCCTTATCCGCAAGAAAAGGCAGCTTTATGGGTCTGTAGCCTGTAAATGAACAGGTATTATATAAATCGGGATTGCTTTCAATATCCACTATGCTCTCCTTAAATATCAGTCACCTGTCGTTTCTCTTAAAATGAGGCTATGAGGAAGCTTATAAAGGGACTTATCAGGCTTATCCGTTTTCATATTCTCTATAAGCTTTTCTACAACAAGCTTACCCTGCAGGAAGCAAGGCTGCTGAACGGTAGAAAGATGAGGGACGAAAATATGGGAATACTGAATATCATCAAAGCCAAAGAAAAGCAAATCCTTACCTATTTCTATTTTCCTTTTAAGGGCATAATTCATAGCTCCTATGGCGATCATATCCGAAATAGAAAAGATAGCGTCGGGGGGCTCAGGGAGATTCATAAGGTACTCACAGCCCTTTGTTCCCGATTCGGCGTCGTATGTACCGAAATACACAAGGCTTTCATCGTATTCTATGCCATTTTCTTCGAGAGCCTGGCGGTAGCCTATTTCACGGTCAACGGAGGACTGGCTCCTCTGTTCGGTAGTAATAAGCCCGATACGCTTTCTGCCTTTTCCTATAAGATAATTAACCGCATCCCGTCCTGCCTTTACATTATCTATTGTTACAGTAAGGACATTACAATTATCGAGACGTTCGAGACACATAGCAATATTGTGATTCTGCGCAAGGTTTGAAATGGTATCAGCATCAAGCTTAGGTCCTAATAGCACGGCACCGTCAACAGACCTGGAAAAAAGCATACCGAGCAAATGCAGCTCATGCTTCGGGTCGTTTCTTGTGGTAGCTATAAGAACATCGTATCCTTTCGCTGATGCTGTTTCCTCCATACCTCTCAGAACCTCGGAATAGAAGGACTCTTCCGTGGAAGCAATAATTGCAAGAATACGTCTTGTTTCACTCTTCCTTAAATCCCTGCCTAAGAAATTAGGGCTGTATCCAAGGCTGGCAACCGCCTTATTTACCGCTTCTATCGCTTCCTCGGAAACGTTGGATTTCTTATTCAGTACCCTTGAAACAGTTGCAACAGATACGTTGGCCGCTCTCGCAACATCCTTAATTGTAACGCTCATATTCACTCCTTAGATATCAAATAAGATTTAAACAGTACAATTTGCTATTTTAATAATTATATCACATTATGTAACGGTTTACAATATACACAATGCACAAATTTCATAGTATTTATTTATTTTAAGTAAAAGTAAATAAATTAAGCTATTCCGACTACAATTAGTTATACTGTCCAATCAGTAAGCTAATAAATTGTATAATATTTATATTTACAAAAGCATAATTATAACTTAAAATATAGTATAGATTATAATTTAATTTATTTTAGCTAACTTACAGAAAGGAAAATTAGCTATGATTAAAAAAAATGTAACCATGAGCGATATTGCCAACGAGATAGGAGTAAGCACAGTAACTGTCTCAAAGGCTCTCGGCGATAAAGAAGGCGTTAGTGAAGATTTAAGGGAAAAGATTAAGCAGAAAGCAAACCAGATGGGCTATCGTTTCAGCAGCTCCTCACGTTCTGTCAAGGACAACCTTACTTATAGTATCAGCGTAGTTGTAGCAAAGCATTTCATAAATGACGCCAGCGCATTCTATTGGGTAGTTTATCGCTATATCGTCGAGCTTTTGCAGAAGCAAAGCTATTACGGAATTTTAGAGGTAGTTTCTGACAGCGATGAGCAGCTTTGCGAAATGCCGAATTCAATTACAGATAAAAAAACCGATGGCGTTATCGTACTGGGTCAGTTCAATCAGAATTATGTAAATACTCTGCTTTCCGCCAATATTCCTACTGTATTTCTCGATTTCTACAGTGGTAAAAATGATATTGAAGCTGTACTCGCCGACAATTTCTTCGGAGCCTATACAATAACGAATTATCTTATAAACAACGGCCACAGGAAAATCGGCTTTATCGGCTCAATAAATGCAACCTCAAGCATTCAGGACAGATACCTCGGCTACTATAAGTCACACATAGAAAACCGGATAAGAATAAATCCATCCTGGGTCATCGATGACAGAAATGACGACGGCTTGGCTTTTCAGGAATTCAATCTTCCAAAGGAGCTGCCTACTGCCTTTATGTGTAACTGCGACGAGGCGGCATACATTCTTATAAATCAGCTTAAAGCTATGGGCTACAGAGTTCCCGAGGATATTTCGGTAGTCGGCTACGATAACCATATTTATTCTACTATTTCAAATCCGAGAATAACCACCATTGATGTTAACAGCTACCGTATGTCACAGGAAACTGTTGAAATCATAATAAAGAAAATCCGTGACAGCAATTATAAATGCGGAAGAGTGCTTGTTACAGGAAAGCTTATCGAAAGGGACAGTGTAAAAAGATACAATGGAGCTTAAGGTTATAGATACCCATTCCCATTATGATGATGAGGCATTCGACGAGGACAGGGACGAGCTTTTAAAAAAAATGCTCCGGGAATCTGTCGATAAAATTATCACAATAGGCTGTACAATGGAACGAAGCCGTATGGCGCTTGAATTAGCTGAAAAATATGAGAATATCTATTGTGCAGTAGGAATCCACCCCGAGGACTGCTATGAGTTGCAGGCAGACTACCTTGAGGAGCTGAGAAAAATGGCTCAGTCAAGCAAAAAGGTAGTGGCAATCGGCGAAATCGGACTGGACTATCATAGCGAGGGCTATAAAAAAGAAAAGCAAATTGAAGTTTTTAAGGAACAGCTTATCCTCGCGAAGGAGCTTTCTCTTCCTGTAGTAATCCATTCAAGAGAAGCTACTCTCGACACAATGGAGATACTGAGAGAATTCAAGCCTGAAGGTGTTATGCATTGTTTTTCAGGCAGTGCCGAAATCGCAAGAGAAATAATCGACCTTGGAATGATGATAAGCTTTACGGGAGTAATAACCTTTAAAAATGCAAAAAAGGCTGTTGAATCCTGTTCGGCTATTCCTCTTGATAGAATAATGCTGGAAACCGACTGTCCTTATATGGCACCGGTTCCCTACCGAGGAAAACGAAATATCAGCAGCTATGTCTATAATATTGCTGAAAAAATTGCTGAAATAAAGGGAATTACGGTAAAAGAAGCAATCGAAACCTGTAACGAAAACGCAGTACGCTTTTTCGGACTGAATAAATAATGACGGAAGGACAAATTATGGAAACTGACGGGCGAAAACAAAAAAATAAGGTAGCGGAAATACTCCTCTACCCTCTTGTATTATTGAATAAGGGGCTTAACGCTCTGCTGAAAAAAGCTATCGGCGAGGGCTACGGCGAAAAGGTTACCGAGGACGATATACTGTCCCTTGTTGACGCAGGAAACGAAAGCGGAACTATCGAGGACACCTCGGTAGAAATGATAAACAACGTGTTCGACTATAACGATCTCTGCGTTTATGATGTAATGACCCATAGGGTTAATATCACAGCGATAGATATCAACTCCTCTCTTGATGATATTATCTATTTAGCGCTTGAAAAGGGCTTTTCGAGACTTCCCGTGTATGATGGATCGGTAGATAAAATTGTAGGCGCAATTATCGTTAAGGATTTACTCTGTCTTATCGGAGACGATAATCTCGATGATTTCGACTTAAAAAAATTTATTCGTGAGCTTATTTTTATTCCCGAAACCTGTACCTGCAGCAACGCCTTCAAGTTTATGACGACTGCAAAGACAGGCATGGCGGTAGTTATCGACGAATACGGCGGTACCGCCGGGATCGTAACCCTCGAGGATATTATCGAGCCAGTTATGGGCAACATACAGGACGAATACGACTCGGAAAGTGCACTTATTAAGAAAATAGGCGACGAAAAATATGAAATAAACGGCGAAGCTGACCCAGAAGAGGTTCTTGAACTTTTCGGCTATTCCCTCCCGGAGGATCACGAATATGATACAATCTCAGGCTTCGTAATCGATATCCTCGGTTATCTTCCCGAAAACTACGTAAATCCGCCCCACGGCGATTATAAGGATATAAGATTCATTGTTCTTGAGGTCTGCGACAAATGTATTGAAAAGCTAATCGCTGTGAGAAATACTGAAACTGACAGAAAAGGAAATATATGAAAATAATTGCATCAACACCCAAAAAAGACGGCTTTTATATGCCTGCGGAATTCTCACCCCATTACGGCTGTATTCTTATATTCCCTGAGCGCTCCGATTCATGGCAATACGGTGCTTAT
>JAEDHF010000074.1 GCA_016297165.1 Oscillospiraceae bacterium
AAATTCCTCCACGATTCTCCGAAGCATAGCTTCCTTATCGTAAATAGGCAGGAAGGGGTTCATAAAGCGGATTTTTTCGTCCCGAAGCTCGGGAACGGAGTTCTTTATAACCTCGCTGTAGGTTGCTACTACGGGGCAGTTATAATGGTTATCGCCCTTTCCGCCGTTATCCATTTCGTAGGTAAGAGAGGGGTAGAAAATGAATTCTACGCCGTCATTGAGCAGAGAAACGATATGACCGTGGGACAGCTTCGCAGGGTAGCAGACCGACTCGGAGGGCATAGTCTCAATGCCCATATCGTAGATTTCCCTTGAGGACTTCGGCGAAAGCTTAACACTGTAGCCGAGGGAGGTAAAGAAGGTAAACCAGAAGGGGTAGTTCTCATACATACCGAGAACACGAGGAAGTCCAACGACTCCACGCTTCGCCTCCTCCTCGGGAATGGGCTTATAGTATTCGAATAATCGCTTATATTTATAGTCGAACATATTGGGGAGGGTAGCTTTTCCTGCCCCTGTTCCTGCGCCGCGTTCACAGCGGTTATTGGTAATAAATCTCTTACCGTCGGCGAATTTGCTTATTGTAAGAAGACAGTTATTTGAACAGCGGCCGCAGCGTGCTGTTGACTTTTCAATAGTAAAGCTCTCCAGCTTATCCGGAGTAGCTATTGTCGAGCCCTCGCCGTCGTCTCTTTGCATAGCCACGAGAGCGGAGCCGTAGGCGCCCATAAGTCCTGCCTTATCGGGGCGTACAACCTCTCTTCCGCAGGTAAGCTCGAAGGCACGGAGTACCGACTGATTGAGGAAGGTACCGCCCTGTACGATTATCTTTTCACCCATAGCCTTAGGGTCACGGATTTTTATAACCTTGAAAAGTGCATTCTTTACTACGGAATAGCTCAGTCCTGCCGAAATATCAGCCACCGAAGCGCCTTCCTTCTGCGCCTGCTTAACTCGGCTGTTCATAAATACGGTACAGCGTGAGCCTAAGTCAACGGGATTTTCCGCAGAAAGACCTATTTCAGCGAACTCCTTGCTTGTCATTCCGAGAGCGGAAGCAAAGTTCTCGATAAAGGAGCCGCAGCCCGAGGAACAGGCCTCATTGAGGAGAATACTCTCGATTTCGCCGTTCTTTACCCTCATGCACTTCATATCCTGACCGCCGATATCGAGGATAAACTCGACGCCGGGGAGAATTCTCTCCGCCGCCTTATAATGAGCCATTGTCTCGATTTCGCCGTAGTCAACGCCGAGAGCCGCCTTTATAAGATGCTCGCCGTAGCCCGTAGCGGTAGCCTTAGCGATAAAGCTTCCCGAAGGCATAAGGGAATATATCTCCTTTAAAATTCCGATAACGGATTTAAGGGGATCGCCTAAGTTATTGTTATAGTAGGAATAGAGAATTTCGCCCTTTTCGTTTATAAGGCAGGCCTTCGTTGTGGTAGAGCCTGCGTCGATACCGAGATAGCATTTTCCCTTATGAGCCGAAAGGTCGGCTGTGGGAACGGTATTCTTCTTATGGCGCTCGATAAAGGCTTCTCTTTCCTCATCATTCCTGAATAAGGGCTCGAGACGCTCAACCTCGTGAACGGTTACGCTTCCGAGAGCGGCTATTTTTTCCTTAAGCTCCTTAACGTCAACCTCGCCCCTGTTGTCTGCAAGGGCTGCACCCGTAGCTACAAAAAGGTTAGCGTCGGGAGGGAAGATTATTTCGTCGTCCTTAAGGTTAAGGGTTTCGATAAAGCGCTTTCTTAGCTCCGAGAGATAGAATAAAGGACCGCCGAGAAAGGCTACACGTCCTCTTATAGGCTTACCGCAGGCAAGACCGCTTATAGTCTGGTTTACTACCGACTGGAAAATTGAAGCGGCAACGTCGGATTTCTTTGCGCCGTCGTTTAAAAGAGGCTGGATATCGCTCTTTGCGAAAACGCCGCAGCGTGAAGCGATAGGATAAATTGTCTCGTAATCCTTGGCAAGCTCGTTAAGTCCCGTAATATCGGTATTTAAAAGTGCCGCCATCTGGTCGATAAAGGCGCCTGTACCGCCGGCACAGGAGCCGTTCATTCTCTGCTCAAGACCGCCCTTTAAGTAGGTTATCTTAGCGTCCTCGCCGCCCAGCTCTATTGCAATATCCGTTTCGGGTATAAGAGTTTCTATAGCGATTGCACCTGCCGAAACCTCCTGGATAAAGGGGATTCCCAGCCATTTAGCAGCAGAAATACCGCCGGAGCCGGTTACTGCGATAGTTACCCTTTCCTCGTCCTTTATTTCGGAAAGTCCTCCGAGAAGAACCTCCGCAAGGGTTTTCTTTATGTCGGAATAGTGTCGCTGATAATTTTTGTATATAAAGCTGTTGTTATCGTCAATTACCGCAATTTTTACGGTTGTTGAGCCAACGTCAAGTCCAATATGTAACATAGAATACCATTCCTTTTTAGTTCTTTTCCGATAAATTGTATAATCACTATTTATTATACAACAAAGCTCAACTTTTTTCAATGCTTTTATGCGAATTTTTAGTGAAAGTTTATTCACAGCTGCACTATATTTTCCATTTTATAGTCTTATCGCCTAAATATTTAATAAAAGTATTGTATTTTCTGCCGAAATGTTATATAATATAGATTACATATATTTATGTGAAAGGAATTGAAAACTATGGAAATCACAAAGGATACTATAATTGGCGATATCATCGACAATCACGCAGAGGTTGCCGCCCCCTTCTTCTTCGAGCTTGGTATGCACTGCCTCGGCTGTCCCTCCGCAAGAGGCGAAACCGTTGAGGAAGCCTGTGCAGTTCACGGTGCAGACGTTAACGCTTTCCTTGCTCGTCTTAACGAAGCTGTCAACAAGTGATAAGGCTTGACAACCGACTTGCTGCCGCCGCTTCTCTGGTCCGTCCCGAAAAATCGGTATGCGACGTAGGTACCGACCACGCTCTCCTGCCCTGTTACCTGTGGCAGAAGGGCGCCCGTCGGGTTATTGCCTCGGACATCAACGACGGACCTCTTGAAGCGGCGGCTGAAACCGTTAAAAAATACGGCTGTGAGGGGATAGAGCTTATCAAGTCCGACGGGCTTGAAAGCGTACCGCCCTGCGACGATATAATTATCGCAGGAATGGGGGGAGAGCTTATCTCCCGTATTATCTCCGAATGCAGCTTTATAACCCCCGATACAAGGCTTATTCTCCAGCCTATGACTAAGGCGGAGGAGTTGAGACGGTGGCTGCTGGAAAATGGCTTTGAAATAATCCTTGAAAAGGGAGCTTTTGCGGCAGGAAAGGCTTATTCCGTTATCTATTCACGATATACGGGTGAGAAACGAACCTGTGACGACAGCTTCGCCTATTTCGGAAAAAGCGAGGACGAAGCCTATATAAAAAGCGTTAACGCCCGTCTTAAAAAGCTTTCTAAGGGAAATCCCGTACTTAAGGAAATCATAAGGGAGGAGTATGAAAATGACTGCTGACAATATTTACCGCTACATAGATACAATCGCTCCCTTTTCGATACAGGACGGCTTCGACAATTCGGGCTTACTCGTAGGCGACAGGAGCAGAGAGGTAAAAAAGGCGGCGGTCTGCCTCGATATTACCAACGATATTGTTGAGGAATGCCACAGCAAGGACGCAGACCTTATAATCTCCCACCACCCCGTTATCTTTACAAAAATCCGCTCTCTCGACAGCAGAAGTCCCGTTTACCGAATGATAAGCTATAATATTGCCGCTATCTGCGCTCATACCAATTTTGATATGGTAAGAGGGGGCATAAGCGACATTATGTACCGCCTTTTAGGCTTCGGCGACCCCGAAAACGCCCCCGTCCTCGATCTTATCCATAGGGACAGCGGCGTAGGCTACGGAAGAATAGCCGACCTTTCGGAGGAAACTACCGCCGATAGGTTAGCGGAGCTTTCGAAAAAAGCCTTTAACTGCAGGGGTGTGAAATACTGCGACGGAGGAAAGCCCATTAAAAGAGTGGCGGTTTCCTCGGGCGCAGGCAACGATTTCGTATATACCTGCATAAATAACAGCATCGACGCCCTTATAAGCGGTGACATAAAGCATCACGGCTTTGTTGACGCACGCAATTCGGGAGTTACGGTAATTGACGCAGGACATTACGCAACGGAAAATATCCTCTGTGAAATGCTGCTCGGAAAGCTAAAAGAGGAGTTTCCCGACATTGAATTCTTTATCCCCGAAGCAAATGGGGAAATCTGCAGATATATCTGATTTTACAACACTACAAAGAAGAAAGGAGTTGTTTTCGTGTCCCTTGACGGTGCATTTCTTCATAGCGTAATACGGGAAATGGAAGAAAGAAAGCTTATCGGCGGAAGAGTCGATAAGGTATATCAGCCCTCCCGTGAAGAAATAATAGTGGCTATGAGAACCTACGACGGGCTTCAGAAAATCCTCCTTTCGGCAGATTCCTCATCGGCGAGGGTCTGTTTAACCGAGACAAGCCCCGAAAACCCGAAGCAGCCCCCTATGCTCTGTATGCTTATGAGAAAATTCTTACAGGGCGGACGGCTTCTTTCAATTTCGCAGGACGGTCTTGAACGAATAGTAAACTTCGACTTCGAATGTACCAACGAGATAGGCGATTTATGCCGAAACAGGCTTACCGCCGAAATAATGGGAAAGCACAGCAATATTATCCTTATGACTATGAAGGAGGACGGCTGGCGGGTGGTGGACAGCGTTAAGCGAATCACCGACGACGTTTCCTCGGTAAGGAGAATACTGCCCAATATCCTCTATGAGCTGCCCCCGAGGGAGGAGCGAGTCTGTCTTTTAGACTACGATTTCTCGGATTTTAAGGAGCGGCTTGAAAATAATAAGGATTTGCGGCTAAGTAAGGCGCTTATGGGGATTTTCGAGGGTATTTCCCCCATATTCTCCCGTGAATGTGCCTATAGCTGTACGAAGGACGCCGATTCCCTCGTCTCCGACGTTATTTCCGACGGGGACAGGCTGGATAAGCTTATATTCTTCCTTAAAAAGAGCGTGGAATATATGAACTCGGTTTCGGGCAGTACCATGATTTCGGAAAAAAGCGGAAAGCCTAAGGATTTCTGCTTCCTGCCCATAAACCAGTATGAAGCGGAAATGGTGGAAACGCCCTTCGAAAGTCCGAGCCTTCTCCTCGACAAATTCTTCGGGAGCAGAGCCGACGCCGACCGCATAAAGCAGCGTTCGGGCGACCTTATGAAAACAATCGTAAATATCTACGAGCGTATTTCCCGAAAGCTTGAGGTAAGGCGGCAGGAGCTTTCCCACTGCTCCGAAAGAGATGAGTTCCGAGTCTGCGGCGACCTTTTAAGCGCCAACCTTTACCGTATGGAAAAGGGCATGAACGAAATAACCGTCGAGGACTATATAAACGGCGGAGAGAGAACAATCAAACTTGACGTAAGGCTTACCCCTTCGCAGAATGCACAGAAGCTCTACGCCGAATACAAAAAGCTTGATACCGCCGAAAAAAAGCTTACCGCCCTTATAGAGCAGGACGAAAAGGAGCTTTATTATATCGACAGCGTTTTTGACGCCGCAGGACGAGTAGGCAGCGGCACAGGCTCTGACGCAGCCCTTTCCGAGATTAAGCGTGAGCTTGTTGAAACGGGGTATATCCGCCCCTCCCGAAACGAAAAGGGACAGAAAAACGCAAAGCCGTTACCACCCCTTAAATTCCGTTCAAGCGACGGCTTCGATATTCTCGTGGGCAGGAACAATCTGCAAAACGATAAGCTTACCCTTAAAACCGCCGAAGGAAACGATCTTTGGCTTCATACCCAGAATATCCCCGGCTCCCATACAATAATAGTTTCCGAGGGAAGGGAAATCCCCGACAATACCATTGTGGAGGCGGCGACCCTTGCGGCATACTGCTCAAAGGCAAGAAACGGCACAAAGATTCCCGTAGATTATACAAAGGTAAGATTCGTAAAGAAGCCGAGCGGCGCAAAGCCCGGAATGGTTATCTTTACCAACAATAAAACAATCCTCGTTAATCCCAGCGAGGAGCTTTATGAAAAATTGAAGGCATAATAAAGAAAGGAATATACAGAAAATGAAGAAGGAACTGGCAAAAACCTATGCGCCTAAGGAATTCGAAGAGCGCATATATAAAAACTGGGAGGAAAAGAAGTACTTCCATGCAGAAAGAGACCCCGAAAAGGCCCCCTACACTATCGTTATCCCCCCACCCAACATTACAGGACAGCTCCACATGGGTCATGCCCTCGATAATACCTTACAGGATATAATTATCCGTACAAAGCGTATGCAGGGCTACGCCGCATTATGGCTCCCCGGCACCGACCACGCTTCTATCGCTACCGAAGCGAAGATTGTTGCCGCTATGAAGGCTGACGGCGTTACAAAGGATGATATAGGAAGAGACGGCTTTTTGGAGAGAGCATGGGAATGGAAGAGAGTTTACGGCGGACGTATCGTTGAACAGCTTAAGAAGTTAGGCTCCTCCTGCGACTGGGACAGGGAGCGCTTTACTCTTGACGAGGGCTGTTCCGAGGCGGTTCAGAAGGTATTTATCGACCTTTATAATAAGGGACTTATCTATCACGGTGAAAGAATTATAAACTGGTGCCCCAACTGTAAGACCTCTATTTCCGATATCGAATGTGAATACGAGGAGCAGGAAGGCAGCTTCTGGCACATCAACTATCCCCTTTCCGACGGAAGCGGTTATGTTCAGATAGCAACCACCCGTCCCGAAACCCTTTTAGGCGATACCGCTATTGCAGTTAATCCTAAGGACGAGCGTTATACCTCAATCGTAGGAAAAATGGTTAAGCTTCCCCTTACCGACAGGGAAATTCCCGTAATCGCCGACGATTATGTTGATATGGAATTCGGTACAGGCGTAGTTAAGATTACTCCTGCCCACGACCCCAACGACTACGAGGTAGGACTCCGCCACAATCTCCCCATACTTAACGTAATGAACGACGACGCCTCCATAAATAAGGAATACGGCGGAAAATATGCAGGTATGGACCGTTACGAGGCAAGAAAGGCTATGGTAGCCGACCTCGAAGCCCAGGGGCTTCTCGTTAAGGTAGAGCCCCACGTTCATAACGTAGGCACCTGTCAGCGCTGCCATACCGTAGTTGAGCCTAAGTGCTCAAAGCAGTGGTTTGTTTCCATGAAAGAGCTTGCAGGTCCTGCAATCGACGTAGTAAAGAGCGGAGAGCTTAAATATGTTCCCCAGCGTTTCGAAAATAACTACTTAAGATGGATGGAGAATATCCGTGACTGGTGCATTTCCCGTCAGCTCTGGTGGGGTCACAGAATTCCTGCCTTCTACTGCACAAACGAAGAATGTAAGCACGAAGTAATCAGCGAAATCGCTATTGACGTATGTCCTAAATGCGGCGCACCCATGAAGCAGGACGAGGATACACTTGATACCTGGTTCAGCTCCGCTCTCTGGCCCTTCTCTACCCTCGGCTGGCCCCGTGAAACCGAGGACTTAAAGTACTTCTACCCCACGAACACCCTCGTTACAGGCTACGACATCATTCCCTTCTGGGTAGCGAGAATGATTTTCTCGGGACTTGAGCATACAGGCAAAAAACCCTTCGACCATGTACTTATCCACGGTCTTGTAAGAGACGAGCTTGGAAGAAAGATGAGTAAATCTCTCGGAAACGGCGTTGACCCCCTGGAAATTATCGACGAATTCGGCGCGGACGCTTTAAGACTTGCCCTCGTTACAGGCAACAGCCCCGGAAACGATATGCGCTGGACCACCACAAAGGTTACATCTGCAAGAAACTTCGCCAACAAGCTCTGGAACGCTTCGAGATATATCCTTATGAACCTTCCCGACAGCATGGAAAAGGCGGTTCTTCCCGAAAGTCTTCCTATTGAGGATAAATGGGTTCTCTCCCTTTATAATAAGCTCATCAAGGAGGTTACCGACAATATCGAAAGCTTCGAGCTCGGTATCGCTATCGGAAAGCTCTACGACTTTATCTGGGATATCTACTGCGACTGGTATATTGAGCTTACTAAGCCCCGTATTGCGGCAGGCGGCGAAACTGCTCTTGCGGCACAGAACGTTCTCGTTTACGTTATGCAGGGCGTATTAAAGCTTCTCCACCCCTTTATGCCCTTTATTACAGAGGAAATCTGGGGCTCTATGCCCGTAGCGGACCAGCCCGAAAGCATTATGATTTCCAAGTGGCCCGAATACAGCGACGCACTTAACTTTGCCGCTGAGGAAACTGCCTTCACAAAGATAATCGACGCTATTAAGGCAGTAAGAGTACAGCGCAACGAGCTTAACGTTCCCCCCTCAAAGAAGGTAACAATGCACATAGAAACAGCGGATACAGAGCTTTTCAGCTCCTGTAAGGTATTCTTCGAAAAGCTTGCTGGCGCAGGAGAAACCAACATTTCCGAAGCTGTGGGAAGTACCGAGGGAATGGTTACGGTAGTAACCGCGGCGGCAAGAGTGTTTATGCCCCTTGGCGAGCTTGTTGATACCGAAAAGGAATTACAGCGTCTCGAAAAGGAAAAGAAGGCAGTTCAGAAGGATATCGACTTCCTCTCCGGAAAGCTTAACAATCAGGGCTTCCTCTCAAAGGCTCCTGCACAGCAGATTGAAAACGAGCGTGCGAAGCTCGCTAAGGCAGAAGAAAAAATGCAGAAGATTAACGATTCTATCGCAGCTCTTAAGTAATTAAGGCAACACAGGAAGGAAAATACATGGGTAAAAACATAATCTTTATTATCGCTTTCGTTGCAGTATATGCTTTTCTCGGCTTTTATTTTGCCTCTACCCCCAACAACGACTCCTCCGACTACAGCAACGGCGGAAGTATAACCGATAACGTTTATCAGAATACGAAATACGGCTTTTCCCTTGACCTCGGCGAGGACTGGGTATATTTCACTCCCCGTACTTTAGATCAGGTTGAAGTTGCGAAATATGGCATAAACCTTGACGATATTGCCGACGGAACAGTCCTTTTAGGCTTTGCGCAGCCCGGAAAATCGGGAGCCTGCGCCAAGCTTGACGAGGCCTTTACATCTCAGGAGCTTAACCTTAAGTTTCTCCGTGATGTAGCTTCGGTTTTCGCACTTTCTATCGAAGAAACCGGCGGCTCGGTTTTCGACTATGACGCCGGACTTATCGGTACAAGCAGCGAGGTTTACTACTTCTATATAGATTTCGAAAAGCTCGGCGAAAGAGATAGCATTATATATGTCCTGTTCAACACCGATAAGGACACTACCATACTGATGTACGTATACTGTCCTATAGACGAGAGGAACGACTTTATCAGGTTTTTCGAGAAAAATCTGAGGGTTGATAAGTACGAAACCGATATGTTGGTCACTTCCATGTAAATCCAAAGAATGCGCTAATCCCCCCTTTAAGCCTTCGGCTTAAAAGGGGGGATTTTCTTCCGCCGCCCCGCCGAACCCCTGTATTTCTCCGAAATACAGGGGTTTCAGCTT
>JAEDHF010000075.1 GCA_016297165.1 Oscillospiraceae bacterium
TTCGTAAGGCTGTCTGCGACTATCTTTTCCGCTGTCGGGGAATGAGGGTACAGCCCCGACAAATCATAATCGGTTCGGGTGCGGAATATCTATATAACCTTCTTATCCAGTTTCTCGGAAAGGACAGGCGCTACGGCACGGAGAATCCCGCCTACGACGTTCTTACGAGAATTTACAGGCTTAACGGAGCGGATTACTGCCCCATAAATCTCGATAAGCACGGTTTATCGGTAACGGAGCTTCGGAAAAGCGGAGCAAATACCGTTCATATATCCCCTGCCCACCATTTCCCTACGGGAATAGTTATGCCTGTTTCAAGGCGCCACGAAATAATGGCATGGGCGGAGGAAAACCCGGAGCGATACATAATAGAGGACGATTACGACAGCGAATTCCGCTGGACAGGCCGCCCCCTGCAGCCCATGTTCGCCTCGGATATTTCGGGTAGGGTCATATACATCAACACCTTTTCCCGTACAATAGCCCCCTCCGTCCGTATCAGCTATATCTGCCTTCCTCCCACTCTTATTCCCTCCTGGGAGGAAAAAATGGGCTTTTACGCCTGCCCCGTTCCTGCCTTTGAGCAATATACCCTTGCGAAATTTATTTCCGAAGGGTATTTCGAGCGCCATATAAACCGCCTCAGAAAGCACTACCGAAAGGTAAGGGAAACGGTTCTTAAGGCTATAGGAGACTGCAAGAATACCGAAATAAGAGAGGAAAACGCAGGACTTCACTTTATCCTTAAAATAAATGGCAATCCCTCGGATATAATAAGAGCTTCGGAGCTTTGCGGTATTACAATTACGCCCCTGTCAGAGTACTATAGCGGCGAATTCTATCCCGAAAACGTATATGCCCTTAATTATTCCAACGCAGATACCGAAGGAACAGAAGCCGCTTTTAAGGCGCTCTCTACGAAATGAAAATGATTTATTGACATAAAGCTATTATGGTGATATTATTATAGTTAAGGCAACACCGCACAAAGACCGCCTTACGGCTTTGCGTGCGGTATTGCCTTAGAAATTCCTGGAAAGGAGCGGCATTATGTCAGCTTTCAGAACAGCACCGATTTTCAGCAATTCAATGGTGCTTCAGCGTAATAAGAACATCAACGTTTTCGGTACAGGTACCGACGGCGACAGAATAAGAGTAGATTTTGAGGGCAGTACTGCATATTCCACAGTAAAGGACGGAAAATGGCTGACTGTCCTTCCCGGAAGAAGCGAGGGCGAAAACCTCACAATGACGGTTTCCTGCGGCGAAGAAACAATAACCTTTACCGATATAGTTATGGGCGAGGTTTGGCTTGCAGGCGGTCAGTCCAATATGGAACTCGAGCTTCAGAACTGCAAAACAGGTCAGCACCGCCTTAAAAACGACGTTACTCCTAACGTCCGCTTCTATTACACCCCAAAAATCGTAAAGGGTACCGACGGCTACGAGGAAAAAATGATAAATACCTGCTGGGCGAAATTCGACAGCGAAAGCGCTAAGGCATGGTCGGCGGTAGGCTATATCTTCGCTAAGGAATTAGCGGATAAGTTAGGCTGTACCGTTGGCGTTATCGGCTGTAACTGGGGCGGTACAAAGGCAAGCCACTGGATGAGCGAGGAAAGCCTTTTAAAGGACGAGGATATGCGCTACGACCTTGACGAATACAATAAGGCTATCGAAGGTAAGTCCGAGGAGGAGCTTAAAAGAATCTACCTCGAATACGAGGACTATAACAACAAGTGGGAAGAAAAGAAGAACCGCTTCTACGAGGAAAACCCCAATGGAAGCTGGGAGGACTGTATAAAGGTCTGCGGCGAATGCGCCTATCCCGGTCCCCTCGTTCCCCTTAACGCTTTTCACGCTACCGCTTTATACGAAAGTATGATTAAGCGGATATGCCCCTATACCCTCGCCGGCTTTACATATTATCAGGGCGAAAGCGACGATAACCGACCCTTCGCCTACTATAAGCTGTTACGCGGCCTTATAACCCTCTGGCGTGACGACTGGGGCGATGACGAGCTTCCCTTTATTATCGTGCAGCTGCCCATGCACCGCTACGAAGCCGACCCCGACTATAAGCACTGGTGCATTATAAGAGAGGCACAGGAAAAGGTTTTCCATACTATTAAGAACACAGGGCTTGCGGTAATTATCGACTGCGGCGAATTCAACGAAATCCACCCCAAGGATAAGGAGCCCGTAGGCCATAGAGTAGCCTTACAGGCGCTGTCCTGCGCCTACGGCGAAAAGAAGCCCGAATATCTCGCTCCCCTTTATAAATCCCATATCGAAACCGAGGGCGGTATCCTTATCTCCTTCGAAAACGAGGGCAGCTTCAGGGTTACGGGTGAAAAATGCGGCTTCGAAATAGCAGGAGAGGATAAGGTATATAAGCCTGCCGATTTCGAGATAAGAGGAGAAAATATCTTCGTATTCAATAAGGAAATCAACGAGCCGAAAAATGTCCGCTATCTATGGACAAACTACGGAGAGGTTACCCTCTACGGCGGAAGCGGTCTCCCCTTAGCACCCTTCAGAACCGATAAATCAATCGACAAATAATCCGAAAGGAAAACGATATGAAAAGAAGCTGCGGTATTTTAATGCATATTACAAGTCTCCCCTCGCCCTACGGTATCGGCACAATGGGAAAGGAAGCGGAGGACTTCATCGACTGGCTTAAGGAATCGGGACAAAGCTACTGGCAGGTACTCCCCATAGGTCCTACGGGCTACGGCGACTCCCCCTACCAGTCCTTTTCAACCTTCGCAGGAAGCCCTCTCCTTATCGACCTGGACAGCCTTGTTGATATGGGACTGCTTAAAAGGGAACAATGCGAAAACTCCAACTACGGCGCAGACCCTACCTTCGTAGATTTCGAAAAGGTTTCGGCGTCGAAAATGACCCTTTTAAGAGAGGCATTTTCAAAATTTGAGGAGGACGTAGGCTATCTGTCCTTTGTAAAGAACGAAGCGGACTGGCTTGAGGACTACGCTCTCTTTATGGCGATTAAGGAGGAAAACGATAAGGTTTCCTGGCAGAACTGGAGCGAGGATTTACGCCTTCGTAAGCCCGAAGCCCTTGAAGCGGCAGCAGGACGTCTCGAGGACGATATTGCCTTCTGGAAATTCCTCCAGTATATCTTCTACTCCCAGTGGGAGCATCTCAAAGCCTACGCAAACAAGAAAGGCATAGAAATAATCGGCGATATCCCGATTTATGTATCCCCCGACAGCTCCGACGTATGGGCGAACGCCTATCTTTTCGATATGGACGGAGATTTAAAGCCTAAGAATGTGGCAGGAGTACCCCCCGATTATTTCTCCGAAACAGGACAGCTCTGGGGAAATCCTCTCTATAACTGGGAGGCTATGAAGAAGGAGAACTATTCCTGGTGGATTAGCCGTATCGAAAAGGCGGTAAGCCTTTACGACATCGTCAGAATCGACCATTTCAGAGCCTTCGATACCTACTGGGCAATTCCCTACGGCGAGAAAACGGCAATAAACGGCCAGTGGAAAAACGGCCCCGGAATGGATTTATTCAATACCGTTAAAAAGGAGCTCGGGGACGCTAAGATTATCGCCGAGGACTTAGGGGACATTTTCGACAGCGTAAAGGTGCTCCTTAAGGATTCGGGCTTCCCGGGTATGAGAGTGCTCCAGTTCGGCTTTAATCCCAATTATGACGAAAACGACCACCTGCCCCATAAATACCCCGAAAACAGCGTATGCTATACGGGAACCCACGATAATTCTACCGTTATGGGCTGGTATAAAAGCGCCGACGAGAAGTCGCAGGCTATGTGTAAGCGCTATCTTAAGCCCCGACCCTTCGAAAAGCTCAATAAGACCATGATAAGGGAGCTTTATAAGAGTAACTGCGCTCTTGCGGTAGTACCTATGCAGGACGTGGTGGGTCTTGACGACCGTGCAAGAATGAATGTTCCCTCAACTATCGGCGGAAACTGGAAATGGCGGGCTCTTAAGAAGTATTTCAGCCATAAGAACGCCCGTTATTTAAAGGATTTAGCCGAAACCTATTTCAGATAAAGCAAAAGAGATAAAAGGATTTTCCCGTGAACCGGGAGGGTCCTTTTCTTTTTTATTCTTTATCGTAATAAGAAATATACCGAAAATTTCCGTAAACACTTGCTTTTTTCAGCAAAATAAGGCATAATTAAGAATAGAATACCAACCGAAGCGAAAGGACAAAAACAATATGAACTTTATGCAGATAGATGTATATACAAAATCCGAGGCGGTAGATGTGCTTGTAATGCGGCTTTCCGAGCTTGGAATTACTGGCTTCGTTATCCACGACAGCGCTGATTTTGATGAATTTCTCGAAAATAAGGACGCAAACTGGGACTATGTTGACGACGAGCTTATGGGGCTTAAAACCGTTCCTACCCATATTACCCTTTATCTACAGGACAACCCACAGGGGCTCGAAACCTTAACCGAATTAAAGGGCGCTTTAGCGGACTTTAAGGCGGAAAGCCCCGATTTTTACGGAAGTCTCGAAATAAAGATAGATAACGTTAAGGAGGAGGACTGGGCGAATAACTGGAAGCAGTACTACAAGCCCTTTAACGTAGGCGAAAAGCTTATTATAAAGCCCTCCTGGGAAAATGTGGAAAACACAGGGGGCAGGAAAATTCTCGAAATAGACCCGGCTTCAACCTTCGGTACAGGTCAGCACCATACCACAAAGCTGGTTATGGAAAGGCTTGAAAAAATCGTAAACGAGGGCGACAGAGTTCTCGATTTAGGCTGCGGCAGCGGTATTTTATCCATAGCGGCGCTCCTTTTCGGCGCAGAAAGCGCAGTAATGGTGGATATCTTCGAAAATGCAGTTAAAACAGCAGGCGAAAATGTAGAAAAGAACGGCTTCGATAAGAACAGATACATGGCATACTGCGGAAACGTAATCGAGGACAGCGCCTTAAGAGAAAGAATCGGCGGCGGCTATAACGTTATTGCCGCTAATATCGTAGCGGATGTTATTATCGCTATGAGCGGTCTTTTCGGCGACTTTCTCGCTAAGGACGGTACCCTTATCGTTTCGGGCATTATTACCGAAAGACTGCCCGAGGTGCTGACTGCATTAGAGGGGAATGGCTTTAAGGTGGTTTCCCTCTCCGAAGAAGAGGGCTGGAACGCTATTGTTCTTGAATTAGCGTAAAGAGGTATTGTTATGGCAACCATAAGCGTTTGTATGATAGTTAAAAATGAGGCGGAAATGCTCCGTGACTGCCTTAAAAGCATCGCCCCCATAGCGGACGAGATTATTATCGCCGATACGGACTCAACGGATAATACAAAGGAAATTGCGGCGGAATTTACCGATAAAATCTATGATTTTCCCTGGATAGACGATTTTTCGGCGGCGAGAAATTTCGTATTCTCTAAGGCGAATATGGATTATATCTATACTGCCGACGCCGACGAGGTTATCGACGAGAAGAACATTGAGCTTTTCAAGCAGGTTAAGCAGGCGCTTTTACCCGAAATCGAAATTGTGCAGATGTACTATCTCAACCTTATGGAAACCAACACCGCCTATAACTCGAAGAGGGAGCTTCGCCCGAAGCTTTTTAAGCGGCTCCGTACCTTCGAATGGATAAATCCCGTGCATGAAACCATCCGCCTTGACCCGGTAATATATAACAGCGATATCGAGATTATGCATCTTGCAAAGGGCAGTCACGCAAAGCGTGATTTCAGAACCTTTCAGAAGGCTCTCGGTAAGGGTATGCGCCTTGATAAGGTGCTCCACAGTATGTACGCAAAGGAGCTTTTTATCGCAGGAGATACCGACGATATAAAGGAAGCTATCCCCTTTTTCGAGGGCAGTATAGCGGACGACAGTCGTACCCCCGACGAAAAGGCGGAGGCAAGAGCCGTTTTAGTAAGAGCCTATCGCTTAACAGGGAATACACAGGGCTTTTTCAGCCTTTCCTTACGTGACGTTATCGGTAAGCCCTGCAGTGAAATATGTACCGAGATAGGAAGATATTTCTACGGCGAGGGAAACTATAATGAAGCGATATGTTGGCTTTATGACGGGATTTTCGAAACCGAGCCCATTATTTCGGTATTCTGTCAGGGTAAGGAGAATCTTTCCCTCCTTTCGGACTGCTACGGGAAAATCGGGGATATGACTTCTGCCGAAAAGTACAAAAAACTTGCCGAAGAATGGGTTTTACCCGACACATTGTAGAAATAACGATAAATTTTAGGAAAAGGGCTTTATTTTTTCGGGATTTTGTGATATACTCAATAAGATAAAATACATATATTGACGGAGATAACTGACTTTGGCTACTATTATTTCTATTGTAAATCAGAAGGGCGGCGTGGCAAAAACCACTACCGCAATAAACGTCAGCGCAGCCTTAGGCTCTATGGGTAAAAAGGTGCTGCTTGTTGACCTTGACCCACAGGGTAACGCTACTACGGGCTACGGCTATATGGGCGCTCTTAAAAAGAACCTTGAGCATACTACTTACGACGTAATTATGGGGGAGGTACGACCCTCACAGGCTATTATAAAAACCGAATATAAGAACGTATGGCTTATGCCCTCGACACAGAGCCTTGCAGAAGCGGAGATAAGGCTTCTCCAGTTCGAAAACAAGACTTTACAGCTTAAAAAAGCCCTTTTACAGATAAAGGACGACTACGATATTATAATTATCGACTGTCTCCCCTCTCTTGGAGTTCTTGCTCTTAACGGACTAAGCGCCTGCGACAGGATTATTATTCCTATGCAGTGTGAGCCCTATAGCCTTGAAGGCGTTGCGGAGCTTCTTTCTACCGTAAAGCGGGTAAAGAAAACGAGCAACCGTAATTTACAGCTTATGGGTATTGTTTTCACAATGCTGGACAAGCGTCTTACCGTAAATCGTGAGGTTATGAGAAGTATAAAGGCGAAATTCCCCGAGGATACTATCTTTAAAACCGAAATTCCCCGAAACGTAAAAATATCCGAAGCTCCCAGCCATGGCGAGCCTATTATGTACTACGACCCCACCTCTAAGGGCGCTGAAGCTTATGCCCTTTTAGCGAAGGAAGTACTTAAAAAGTGTAAGGAAGCGGAAGAAATGCTTTAAGGAGGAAAAATGGCGAAGAAATCGGCGTTAGGCGAAAACTTTGATTATTCTATATTTGACGACGGGCTTTTCGGCACAGAGGAATCAATAGCGCCCCAGAAGCTTAAAATATCCGAAATTGAACCGAATAAGAAGCAGCCCCGAAAAACCTTCAACGAGGAAGCCCTTAACGCTCTTGCGGAATCTATTATTGAGCATGGTATCGTAGAGCCCCTCGTAGTAAGAAGCTACGGCGACGGTTACCAGATTGTTGCAGGAGAACGCAGGTGGCGTGCCGCAAAGATAGCAGGCTTAAAGGAAGTACCCGTAAGGATAATGGAGCTTTCCGATGAACAGACTATGCAGATAGCCCTTATCGAAAATCTCCAGAGAGAGGACCTTAACCCTATCGAAGAAGCCCTCGGCTATCAGCAGCTTATTGATACCTTCGATATGAAGCAGGAGGAGGTAGCCAAAAAGGTAGGAAAGGCTCGTTCCTCTATAACGAATTCTCTACGGCTTCTTACTCTCCCCGAGGATATCCGCGAAAGCGTTCGTAACGGCGCAATTTCCGTAGGACACTGTAAGGTTATTATCGGCGTAAAGGACGAGGAAGCGCAGAGAAGCCTTGCGAAGCGTGTTATCGAGGAAGGAATAAGCGTAAGGACACTGGAAAAGCTGGCGAAACAGCTTACTGCACCGAAAAACGAAAAGAAAAAGGCCTCTAAGGACACCTTCCTTATCGAAGCGGAAATAAGTATGACCGATTATATCGGAAAGCCCGTAAGAATCGATAAGTCAAGGGATAAATTCACAATGAGCATAGACTGTAAAACGGAAGAGGAATTAAAGGAGCTTATCGCCTTTATCTCCCGTCAGCAGGACTGATATAAGAAAGGACAAAAGGAAAATGCTGGACATAAAATTTTTAAGAGAAAACCCCGAAAAGGTTAAGGAAAACATTAAGAAGAAGTTTCAGGATTCTAAGCTTCCCCTCGTTGACGAGGTAATCGCCCTCGACGCAGAGTACAGAAAGGTTTTACAGGAGGCAGAAACCCTCCGCTCCGAGAAAAACCGTATTTCTAAGCAGATAGGCGGCCTTATGGCACAGGGCAAGAAGGAGGAGGCAGAGGACGCAAAGAAGAAGGTAAGCGAATTCTCCGCAAGGCTTGCTGAGCTCGAGAAGTCAGAGCCCGAATATGTTGAAAAGATTCAGAAGATAATGATGATAATCCCCAACATCATCGACGACAGCGTGCCGATCGGCAAGGACGACAGCGAGAATGTTGAGGTTACCAAGTACGGCGAGCCTTATACTCCCGATTTCGAAATTCCCTATCATACCGACATAATGGAAAAGCTGAACGGTATCGACCTCGACGCCGCAAGACGAGTAGCGGGCAACGGCTTCTACTATCTTATGGGGGATATTGCGAGACTTCATTCCGCAGTTATCTCCTATGCGAGAGATTTTATGATTGACCGTGGCTTTACCTACTGCGTACCGCCCTTTATGATAAGAAGCAACGTTGTTACAGGCGTTATGAGCTTTGCGGAAATGGACGCTATGATGTATAAGATTGAGGGCGAGGACCTTTATCTTATCGGTACAAGCGAGCATTCCATGATTGGTAAGTATATCGACACAATCGTAGCCGAGGAAACCCTCCCCCATACCCTTACAAGCTACAGCCCCTGCTTCCGTAAGGAAAAGGGCGCACACGGTATCGAGGAAAGAGGCGTTTACCGTATCCACCAGTTTGAAAAGCAGGAAATGATTGTAATCTGTAAGCCTGAGGACAGTATGATGTGGTTCAATAAGCTCTGGCAGAATACCGTTGACCTTTTCCGCTCTATGGATATCCCCGTAAGAACTCTTGAATGCTGCTCCGGCGACTTAGCCGACCTTAAGGTTAAGAGCTTCGACGTTGAGGCATGGTCCCCCAGACAGCAGAAGTATTTTGAGGTAGGAAGCTGCTCTAACTTAGGTGACGCACAGGCTCGCCGCCTTAAGATTCGTGTGGCTGGCAAGGACGGAAAGAAGTATCTTGCCCATACTCTTAACAATACCGTTGTGGCTCCTCCGAGAATGCTTATTGCCTTCCTCGAAAATAACCTTAACGAGGACGGAAGCATAAGAATTCCCGAGGTATTACGTCCCTATATGGGCGGCAAGAGCGTTATAGAAGTTCCTGCCGGAAAATAATGCATACAGATAATCGCAGGGTCAGAAGGCTCTGCGATTTTTTGTATTATGTCATAAAGAAATCCCTTGAAGCATTTTTCAGCTT
>JAEDHF010000076.1 GCA_016297165.1 Oscillospiraceae bacterium
CGGAAATACCCAAGTGGTGAAGGGGCTCCCCTGCTAAGGGAGTAGGTCGGGAAACCGGCGCGAGGGTTCAAATCCCTCTTTCCGCGCCAGATTGCATACCTTTTTGGGTATGCAATTTTTGTTATATAATAAATAACCGCCATAAATTCAGAGTGAATTCACGGCGATTTCTTTGGTACGGGCGACAGGACTTATGAACCCCGCAGGTTCAACTCCTGAACCGTATAACAATAACAAAGCACCTGTCGCATAAGGCGAGCGACAGGCACTTTCTTTTTGGTACGGGCGACAGGACTTGAACCTGCACGCTTTCGCATTGGAACCTAAATCCAACGTGTCTGCCAATTTCACCACGCCCGCATATAGTTATTACCCAGATATTTTACCACAAATAGAACGCTTTGTCAATCGAAAATACAGATATTTTCCTAAAACATACTGCATATAATAAAAGAGCTTTGAAAACACTTGAAATTTCTGCCGGTTTAAGGTATAATATGTAAGTTACGTTTTATCGGATATTCGACAGAATTTTATGGGAGGCGACATAATGATAGGCTTACTCTCAAGAATATTTATAAAGAATCATACCGACTACAAGAATCCCGAGGTAAGGAGAAGCTACGGCTTTCTTACAGGTATTGTAGGAATTATATTAAACTTTCTCCTCTTTTCGGGAAAGCTTTTCGCAGGAATCATTACTTCCTCAATTTCAATAATTGCCGACGCAATAAATAACCTTTCCGATACCGGCTCCTCGGTAATTACCATGGTGGGCTTTAAGCTTGCAGGACGTCCCGCCGACAGTGAGCACCCCTTCGGTCATGGAAGAATAGAGTACATAGCGAGCCTTTTCGTTTCGGCGCTTATTCTTTTTATGGGCTTTGAGCTTGAAAAGGGCTCAATCGAGAAGATAATAAACCCCGAGGATATTTCTTTTAACGTTATTTCTCTTGTTATTCTTGGCTTATCTCTTCTTGTGAAGCTGTACATTTTTTTATATAACAGAAAGATAGGCAGTCTTATTAGCTCATCAACAATGAAAGCTACTGCATTGGACAGTCTTTCTGATTGTATCTCTACGGGAGCAGTTATAGCAGGTCTTATTGTTTTCCTTATCTGGGGCATTAACATAGACGGCTATGTCGGAGTTATTGTCGGCTTATTTATCTTTAAAACGGGCATCGAATCCATAAAGGAAAGTATAACACCTCTTCTCGGAGAAAAGGCTGATGAGGAGCTTATTACCGATATCAGGGAAACCGCCCTCAGCTTCGAAAACGTTACAGGCATTCACGACCTTATTATACATAATTACGGCGTAGGACAGAATATGATTTCATTTCATGCTGAGGTTCCTGCAGAAATGGAATTTATGGAAGCGCACGAAATGATAGATACCATTGAAAATGAGATGAAGAAGAAATACGGCTGCGTAACAATTCACATGGACCCTGTATTAAAGGATAATGAGCAGACTATTATGTATAAAAAGCTCGTTAACGACGTAATTTCAACTATAAATGAAAACCTGTCCATCCACGATTTCAGAATGACAGACGGAAATATAAATAAAAACCTTATTTTTGATGTTGAAGTTCCTTTCGGAATAAAGGAGTCTGACGAAGAAATTAAAAACCGCATCATCGAAGAAATAAAGGCTTACGACAGTAATCTTAATGTTGTTATTGAAGTTGATAAGAAGATATATTGATTCTTTTCCGAAAACCGGAATGACCGCCAAAGGATCTCCCTTTGGCGGTCATTTTTTACTCTTACGAGTAGTTTTTAGACGAAAGAAGCTCTGCCCACAATCTTTCACAGGAATAGCTTCTTTCTTTTGGAGAATGACTGAGGAAAAATTCTTTTCATCAGATTTACAGTACTCTATATTATATGAAGCTAAAGCCTGTTTGAGAACTATATTATTGCTTTCTTGCGAGAAAATAATCGTCCTCAAATCTGTAATAGGGACAATTATAGTCGGACTGGCTTAAAAAGCGGCACATTTCGTCCTCGTCCATATTTATCTGACAGACATAGCATTCAAGCTCATCGTCATATACGTTATATACGCAGGTATCGCAAGAAGTATTATTCATATACCTTATCCTTTCTGTTCAATTACCGCTTCTGCACACTTTATTCCGTCCACCGCAGCAGATACTATACCGCCTGCATAGCCTGCACCTTCTCCGCATGGAAATAATCCCCTTAATGTCTGAGACTGAAGTGTTTCGTTTCTTAGGATACGGACAGGGGAGGAGCTTCTCGTTTCGGGACCGGTAAGAACTGCATATTCATCATTAAAAAAGTCCGCTTTTTTCGCAATAAGCGGAATACCCTCCCTGAGAGTATCCGTAATAAAGTCGGGCAGGTAGCTTTCAGGAGCAGCGAATTTTGTTCCGGGAATATAGCTCGGTTTTACGGTTTTGAATTCCGTGGGAATACTGCCCTTTAAAAAATCTCCTACGAGAGTAACAGGCGCTTTATATTCTCCTCCGCCAGCAATATACGCAGCTTTTTCTATCCTTCTCTGAAACTCCATTCCTGCAAGCTCATAGCTGCTTCCGAAATCCGAGGGGTCGGTGTTTACGAGAAGGGCTGAATTAGCGTTTTCCGCATTACGGCTGAAATAACTCATTCCATTCGTTACCACCGTTTCTTCTTCGGAGGCAGAGGCAACAACATAACCGCCGGGGCACATACAGAAGGTAAAAAGGCTTCTGCCGTTGGGGAGATGCACCGCATATTTATAATCAGCCGCAGAAAGGGAAGGGTGGTTATAGAATTCTCCGTAAAGGGAGCGGTTGACATCTTCCTGTTTGTGTTCAATTCTTACTCCCATGGCGAAGCTTTTCTGCGCCATAGCAATTCCGTTTTTATAGAGCCTTTCGAAGGTATCTCTTGCACTGTGACCTATTGCGAGAATAATATTATCCGTCTCAATTTCAAAGGTTTCATCGTTTCGTTTATATACTGCCGATTTAACCCTGCCGTTTTTTGTTATTATATCTGTAAGCTTCGCATTAAATATTACTTCGCCGCCAAGACGGATTATTTCCTTTCTCATGTTCTTTATCACATCACGAAGAACATCTGTGCCGATATGGGGTTTACCGAGATACAGAATCTCCTCGGGCGCTCCGTATTTAACAAAGGTTTCGAAAACGTGCTTAATTCTTACGTCTCTTATTCCGGTAGTAAGCTTTCCGTCGGAAAAGGTTCCTGCTCCGCCTTCTCCGAACTGAATATTTGAATTTTTGTCAAAAATGCCTTTATTTCTGAATAAATCAACTGCTTTTGTTCTGCTGTCGCAGTCATATCCTCGTTCAAGAACTATCGGCTTCATGCCGCTTTCTGCAAGAGTGAGCGCCGCAAAAATGCCAGCCGGTCCGAAGCCCACCACAACAGGGCGCTTTTCTGCCTCTCCGACAAAGCTTACAGAATACTTTGTTTCGGAAACGGGAGAAACCTTGTTTATAGGGAATCTGTTAAGAATACGCTGTTCATTGTCAAGGGAAGCCTCAACAGAAGCGTTGAAATGAATGTTCTGCTTTTTCCTTGCGTCAACAGACAGCTTTACAAGTCTGATTTTCTTTATATCGCTTTCCTTTACGCTTATTTCGGCTGCAGCATTTTTCAGCAATTCCTTGTTCGTATAAGTAAGAGAGAGCTTAATATCGTTAATTCTTATCATTTCTGCTAATTTTTCTCCTTGCAGCGTTTTTACCGGCAGCATAACCCGAAGAGAAGGCAAAGGTCAGATTGTATCCTCCGCAAATTCCTATTATATCCAGCATTTCGCCGCAAAAATACACATTCCTGTATTTTTTTGACATAAGATGTTCATCTATTTCAGAAATAAGAACGCCGCCTGAGGTAACCTGTGATTTTTCGAAGCCCTGTAATCCTTTAACAGGGAATACAAGCTCCTTTATCTTTCGGGATATTCCTTCCAAATCTTTGTCACTAAGCTCAGAAACGGGGGCAGTAAGCTGGAGAGAAGCAGCCTGCTTCAATATAATATTACCTATTCTTTTATGGAAAATACCGCTTAGATAATCCTCTAAAGCAGCGTTATTACGAATCGCTTTAATGTCAGACAGAAGTCTAATAACACTACATTTATCCATATCGGGCAATAAATCGAGGCGTATCTCCGCCTTATCATTATCATTGATATAGTTAGAAAGATTAAAAATGCATATTCCTGAAAGGATTCCTTCGTTGAACTGGATTTCTCCTGTTTCCGATTTAATTTCCTTGTTATCGATGAAAAGCTTTGCTTCAGCCTGTACTCTTAAGCCTTTTAAGGCTTTTACAAGGTCGGGTTCTGTTTTAACTGCGGTAAGGGCAGGAGTCAGCTTTCCTACCTTAACGCCCATTTCCTTACAAAGACGAAGTATGCTTCCGTCGCTGCCTAAAGAGGACTGAGACAAGCCGCCGCCGGCTAATATTACGGATTCAGCCGAAATTCTATCATTGTCGGAACAGATAATATATCCACTCTTTATTTCTTTTACGCAGAAATCGCAGATCATATCAATATCAAGCCTTTCAACTTCGAGCCGCAACGAGTCAAGCACCGAGGAAGCGGTATTACTTTTCGGATAAACCCTGCCTTCGCTATCGGCTGTACAGATAACGCCTAGAGTACCGAAAAAGGCTTCAACATCGAAAGCTTTAATCATATTGTATAACTTTGTACACGTGCCTTTAAAATGTGAACAATCAATATTTCTGTTAGTAAGGTTACAGCGGCCGTTTCCCGTAACAAGAAGCTTTTTTCCAACCCTTGGTAGCCGTTCAAGTATGCATACCGACAGGGAAGCGTTCTCTCTTTTAGCCGAAATAGCGGCGGTAAGTCCCGAAGCGCCGCCACCAACTACTGCAATATCGTATCTTTTCAAGGCTATATCCTTTCATTAAATCAGTTTTAATACTTCGGTACCGATGAATGAAATCAATGGCAGCGTAAGTCCCGATAGAATTGTAGTAACTGCGAAAATTTTCGCGCTGTATTCAGCATTTTTGTTGTAGCTTATCGCAAACATTGTTCCGATAGCGGCGGTAGGACAGGCTATTTCAAGCAAAACTATAAGCTTATACAGGTCGTCACAGGGCAAAAATATTATCAAAGCGAGCCCGATAATCGGATATATAAGGTTTTTTAAGGCAGCGATAAGATAAACTCTCGGATTCTTTATACTGTTAAGAATTCCTGCGCTCATTATTGAAGCGCCGGCAACAATCATGGCAAGGGGAGTAGTCATTTCTGCGATGCTGTTAAGAGCCTGAAAAGGTATATCCGGTAAACGAAGCTGAAAGAAGAAACAAATAAGCCCTGCTGCCACCGCTATTATTGCAGGTGTACGGAATGCTTTAAGCAGGGTTTTTCCGTTCTTTTCGCCTTTCATTGACATTATACCATGGGTCCAGACGAAAAGATTGAACATAGTAAAGAAGCCATTCATTATGAAAACTCCATCACTGCCGAAAACTCCGAAAATCAGAGGAGTGCCCATAAAGCCGCAGTTTGAATATATTACGCTGAAGCGTTCTATTACCGCATCGCCATTGTTCTTATTTCTTAAAAATAGGAACGATATTCCGATGAATACAGCAAAGGTAAGAGCCCCCATAATTCCCGACCAGACCAGACCCTCTACAAGATCTGTACGAAAATCCGTCTGATATGACAGGAATATAAGCAGGGGATTAACCACATTCAGCACAAGAGCTGAAAGCTGTTTTTTACCGTCGTCGTTGATTATTCTGATTTTATAGCAGAGGGCGCCGATAACCACAATGATAAACATAATAATTGTCTGATTAAGTACGGTGCCTGCAATATTATCCATATATTTTCATCTCTTTTACATTGAAAATCGTCGCAGCCCGAAAGAACTGCGACGGTATAGCGTTTTAACGGCTTATACCTCGGAGCTTCCGAGATAAGCCTTCTGAACTTCTGTAAGCTTATCGATTTCAAAGCCCCAGAACTTGATTTTACGTTCCGCAACAGATCTGTCAACCTCTTTCGGAACATTTATTATCATGCTGTCAAGCTTATCCTTGTTCTGAACAAGATATAAAGCAGACTGCGCCTGGATCGCGAAGCTCATATCCATAATTTCAGCAGGGTGACCGTCGCCTGCGGCAAGGTTTACAAGTCTTCCTTCAGCGATAACGTTAATTGTGTTACCGTTGCTTAGCTTATAAGCCATAATGTTGTTACGAGCCTGTTTAGTTTCAACAGCGATTCTTCTGAGGCAGGCTACATCGACTTCGACATCAAAATGTCCTGCATTACAGCAAATTGCGCCGTTTTTCATTTTATAGAATGCTTCCTCGGTAATAACATCTCGGCAGCCGGTAACTGTTACGAAGAAATCGCCGATTTCCGCCGCCTTAACCATAGGCATAATTGTAAAGCCGTCCATAACTGCTTCCATAGCCTTAATCGGGTCAACCTCGGTAACGATAACCTTTGCGCCGAGACCCTTCGCTCTCATGGCAACGCCTTTACCGCACCAGCCGTACCCTGCAACCACTACGTTCTTTCCTGCGACGATAAGGTTTGTGGTCCTGTTTATTCCGTCCCATACCGACTGACCGGTACCGTAACGGTTATCGAATAAATGCTTGCAGTCTGCGTCATTTACGAGAACCATAGGGAATTTAAGCTTCTTTTCCTTATCCATGGAAATAAGCCTTAAAATGCCTGTTGTTGTTTCCTCACAGCCGCCTATTACATTCGGAATAAGCTCGGGGTATTCATTATGAATAAGATTAACGAGGTCGCCGCCGTCGTCTATAATTATGTTAGGACCGATTTTTATTACCTCGGAAATATGTCTGTGATACTCCTCCTCGGTGGCATTATACCATGCAAATACGTTTAATCCCTCGTGAACAAGAGCGGCAGCCACGTCGTCCTGGGTAGAGAGAGGATTACTTCCTGTAATATACATTTCAGCGCCGCCTGCAGCAAGAGTTTTACAGAGGTAAGCAGTTTTAGCTTCGAGATGAACGGAAAGAGCGATTTTCAGCCCGTTAAAAGGCTTCGTTTCCTCAAATTCAGCCTTTAAGCTTCTTAATAGGGGCATATTCTGTTCTACCCAGTCAATCTTTCTCTTACCGCTTTCCCAGAGGTTTATATCGCGAATTTCGTTTGGCATATTTCAGTTTCCTTTCTTATTAGACATTACTGCAATTATACCATAATATACAAATATAGTCAAGATTTTACCATCTTTTGATTATATCGGGGCAATAGCTATCCGATTTAAGTGCCCTGAATTCGACATAACAGCCGCAAACAGTACACATCCCCTCATTAAGCATAGCGCATTTCTTACAAATCTCAAGGCGCTTGCTGTATATATATTCATCACAGCGTTCAGCATCGGGAATTGCATTTTTCAGCTCCTCAAGGCTTCTTAAGAGCGCTTCTTCTCCTATTTCAGAAAGCAGGCACTTCCGGCATTTAATACTCATTTCGACGTTACGCTTACTGCAACAACAGAGCAGGGAGGAAGCTCAATAATAATATTATCCTTTTCTGTCTTAACGCTGTAAGGTTTTATTGTAACATTATCACTGTTGTCAAAATTATTATGGTCATGGGGGGCGCCGGAGAGAATTCTTGCTGATGCAGACAACATTTCAAAATCATTTATGGAACAGCGGATTTCATAGCTCTCGCTAAGTGAGCAGTTGGACAGGGTTATATGAAGATTTCCGTTTTCATCAATCGAAACAGACTGTGAAACGGCAGGTAAGCTTCTTCCATCAATTTTTTCCTCTGTGCAGTAGCTATATACAAGGGTATTATCCTGATGCTCCTTATATAAATCGAAAACATGGTATGTAGGCGTAAGTACAAGCTTCTCGCCCTCGGTAAGTATAACAGCCTGCAAAACGTTTACTGCCTGTGCGATATTCGCCATAATTACTCTATCGGAATGACGGTTGAAAATATCGAGATTTACCGCCGCTACGATTGCGTCACGCATAGTATTCTGCTGGAACAGGAAGCCGGGATTTGTTCCGTCCTCAACATCATACCAGCAGCCCCATTCATCAACAATAAGTCCTACCTTATGCTCCTTGTCGTATCGCGACATTATTTCACTGTGACGGGTTACAAGCTCCTCCATAAATCTGGTCTTTTCTATTGTATCGTAGTATTCGTCATCAGAAAAGGTGAGAGCCTTTCCTTTACTGTTCCAATTTCCTGTAGGTACAGTATAATAATGAAGGGAAATAGCATTCATAAGGTTGGAGCCTATATTCTTCATTATGGATTCTGTCCAGTCATAATCATCAGAATTAGGACCGCAGGCTACCTTAAATAATTCTCCGCCGAAATTTCTGCAGTAAGTTGCATATCTGCGATATTCATTTGAGTAATACTCGGCGTTCATATTACCGCCACAGCCCCAGTTTTCGTTTCCAATACCAAGATACTTAAGCTTCCAGGCCTTTTCCTGACCGTTCTTTCTACGAAGCTCCGCCATAGGAGAAACACCGTCAAAGGTCATATATTCCACCCATTCCGAAAGCTCCTGAACTGTACCGCTGCCGAGATTTCCTGCAATATAAGGCTCACAGCCAACAAGCTCGCAAAGACGGAAGAATTCATGTGTTCCGAAGCTGTTATCCTCGGTAACTCCGCCCCAATGTGTATTTACCATCTTTTTTCTTGTCGCCTTATCTCCGATACCGTCCTTCCAATGATATTCATCAGCAAAACAACCGCCCGGCCAGCGAAGAACGGGAAGCTTAATATTCTTGAATGCTTCGATTATATCGTTTCTTATTCCATCAGTGTTAGGTATAGACGAATTCTCTCCGACATAAATACCGTTATAAATGCATCTGCCGAGATGTTCGGAAAAGTTACCATAAATCTCTTTATTGATATGGCTTTTCTTATCCAGAGGGTTTATTATCATTCTTAAATTTTTCATAGGGCACGTAATCCTTTCGTTTTTTAGGTCGCCTCTCAAAACCTATGTCGTTATATGTGCTGTGAATTTTGTTGTAAGATTGTCCAAAATTTTCGCAGTAATACTTAATGTATTTCAAGAAAAATTTGGGCAATATGACGGCTAAAGGCATAATGCAGAAAAATGGCATAGGTTTTTAGAGGTGACCTTTAATAATTATATCAAAACTACAGCTAAAAATCAACTTATTTTCTGTCATTATTAAAGGAAATGCTGTAAAAATACTCAAAAATTGTGATTATTTATTTCTAAATAGGTTTTTTATTAGCTATTATTATTGTCCGGTTGCTAAAAACAGGGATATATGCTATAATACAGAGAGACTCCTTGAAGAAGAAACCGATAATTGCGTAAAATAGAAA
>JAEDHF010000004.1 GCA_016297165.1 Oscillospiraceae bacterium
TGATATTTCTCCGTTTGCAGCAGCCTTTCTCAGCTCGTCAGCCTCCTCGTCAAGACCGTCAAGGCGCTTTTCCGCAATCTGTCCTGCTGTTTCGTTATCGAAGGGTATAAATATGTGTGTTGCCCTTCTTGAGCCTTCGGGAATATATACCGAGGTATAGGAAGTATTGCGCTCGTAGGAAGCCTTATCATTATTATATGCCTCTACCGCCGCATTATAGTAGTCATTATACATTTCCTCCGCCTCGGAGCGGTCAACCGCAGCCTCGGCGGCAACCGCCTCTGTAAGCTTATCCAGAATATATTTGCAAACCTCCTGCTGATACAAGGTTTGGGTCGTCATCTCACATCTCGCAAGGTCGGAATCCAGCATTTCAGCGCATTTCTTATCAAGCTGCTCTTCGGTAGCGTTTCCGCCGAGAAGCTCGTTGGCGATTTCCCTGTAGCCTTCCTTCCAGTTAGCTATTACCTCCTCGTAATTCTTCTGTATTTCCGCCTTATCCGCTTCGGTAAGCTGCTTTTCGCCGCAGTTATAAACGTTTTCAGCCACATACATGAACTGCTTTTCAAAGGTTAAGTAGTTTATTACTTCCCTGCGGTAGCCTTCACAGTCTGAGGCGGTATCTCCTGCCATATCGTCGGCGATACCGTAGTTAACGAGATAGAAAAGATACTCGCTGTAGAACTCACCGAAGGTAACCTTTAAGCTGTCGGCGGCATTTTCTCCCGTTACTTCCGCAATTACAGCGTTTCTGTCAATATCCTTCCATGTGGCAAAGCTGTTGCCGTTTATCTGTGTGGGATCTGAGGCGGCGCCTTCGGGTGCAGTAGTCTGCGTCGCCGAGGTACTTTCGGCGGTTTCCTTATTATCTCCCGCATTACAAGCGGAGAGGGAGGAAACAGCCATTAAAAAAGCGGCTATTACCGCAAGCTTTTTCTTCATTTCTCAATAATTCCTTTCTTGTTCTTTCATCCTCTTATGCTTTTTGAGTCCGATAATCTGTTTTCCCGATAAGTATAGCACATATTTCTGAAAAAATCAAAGAATTTTTCTGAAATTTTTTTGATTTTTTTGAAAATTTCTTTGATTTTTTTGAAAATTTCTTTGATTTTTCTGAAAAAATATGTTATAATAGTTTAAACGTATGTCGAATGTCGGCGGTTTATTTATTCCGCTGTTCAGAAAGGCTTGAAATATGAACAGATTTACAGATAAACTGAAAAGAGCTATGGTTTTATTCCTTGGCGCTTCAATAATGCTTTTATCGGGCTGCGGCGGAGATAATCCCGAGGAATCCGGCGAGGGCTCCGAAACTACTGCTCCTGCGGTAACCGACGAAAGCGGCGCAACCGTAACCGACGCAGAGGGTAACCCCGTCCTTATGGTGCCCGTTACCGACGAAAGCGGCGCAGAGGTTACCGACGAATCGGGAAATATCGTTTATGAGGTACCCGAGGAAAAGATTATCTATAAGGTAGGTTTTATTTATAACAACAAGCTTGAAAACGGCGCAACAAACAAGATTTTCGAGAATGCAAGAGACCAGATAGAGCGTACAATAGGTCTTGAAACCTGCTATATTGAGGAATCTCTTGTGGCGGATTTACCTGCCGCAGTAAATAACCTTAAGGAAAGCGGCTGTAACATTATAGTTTCCTGCAGTCCTATCTTCGCAAACTCCATAACGAAGGAAGCCAACGTGGATAAGGACACCTATTTCCTTAACTACGGCGGTACCTCCTCGGCACAGAATATGTCAAGCTTCGGCGGCGCTCTTTATCAGACTGCAAGCGTTTGCGGTATTGCCGCCGCACATAACACCGCCTCGAACGTTATCGGCGTTATCGCCGACCCCGGAGAATTCAATATGTACGGCGTAGTAAACGGCTTTACCCTCGGCGCACAGGAAATCTGGGGCGTTTATACCGACGTAAGGGTTAATCTCGCCTGGTCGAAGAACGAGGAGAAGATAAGAGAAGCTATCGATGACCTGGTAGCGCAGGGCTGCGACGTTATTATGACCTATATGGAAAACGATTATGCAGTAGAGTACTGCAACGAAATAGGCGTTAAGGTTGTGGGTAATTCCTGCGATATTGCGGAGCTTGCTCCCGAGAACTATCTTACGGGTTGTTTCTTCAATTTCAGCACCTTCATAATCGACGAGGTCCGTTCCATAAATAACGATAACTTCGTTTCAAAGGTATATAAGGGCACTATCGCAACGGGCTGTTCAAGACTTGTGGATTTCAGCGAGAACTGTAAGGAAGGCACAGCGGATATCGGCGGTAAGCTTTATGATTACATAAAGGCAGGCAAGGCAGCCATTTTCGAGGGCGAAATAAAGAACAACAGCGGTAAGGTAATGGTTGAAAAGGGTCAGATAATGAGCTACGACAACATTATGAAAATCGACTGGTTTGTTCAGGGGGTAAGAAGCGTCGGAGATTTCACTACGGTTATATACGACCCTACCCCCGGCGAGCTCGAAGTTAAAGAGTAATGGCTAAAGAGATAAATATTCTTTTTATAACGGGTAATAAGGAGGTTTTCGAAAGCTTCAGAAGCTCCTTACCTACGGGCATTAAGGCTATATGCTCCTCCTCGTCGGAAAAGAAGCTTAACCCTGCTCTTTCCGACCACAAGCCTTTGGCTGTGTTCATAATATTTGCTAAAGGTGAACGAGTTAAGAAAATGAATCTCGATTACCTCTTCAGCTACATAGACGGATATAATATAAGGCTTTTCGCCACAGGCAGTCCGTCGCAGATAAAGTCCCTTAAGGAAATGTACCCCGGAAGCCTTTTAAGCAGTATCAACCCCGGGGATATCCGCCGTAAAATTTCAGCAATTAAAAGCGATAACGCTACAAACAGAAAAAAGCGTAAAAATAGGATAAACCGCAGGAATATCGCCATACTTTCAGCGGATATAATAACCGCCTCAATTTGTGAGGACGCTCTCGGCTCCGATAACGAGGGACGGCGGTACATATATGTTGATATGAGAATATGGGAAAAGCTTATTCCGAGACTGTTGGAGCTGCCCGTTCATTTATTCATTTTATCGGATTCGGGCGAAATAACGGAAAAGGCGGTTACTGCCATTAAAAAGTATTTCCCGAAAACGCCCTGCATACTCCTGCAAAGGGGTATGTCTCCTACCCTCTTTGAGGACAGGTGTTTCTACTATGTTGATATATCTAAGGATAATTTCGCAGTCCATTCAACTGTCGAAGGTATCCTTAATGAAGAATAAAAAACTGAAAGGAAATCTAAACCATGAGCAACTACTGGAACAAGGAAATGGAATGCGCCGAGCTTTATGAAATGCGTGCGCTCCAGAGCTTTCGTCTCTCTAAAACCGTAAAGAGAGTTTACGAAAACGTACCGATTTATCGCCAGCGTATGGACGAGGCAGGGGTATCCCCCGACGACATCAGATGTGTAGAGGATTTAGCTAAGCTGCCCTTTACATATAAGCAGGATTTAAGGGATACCTACCCCTATGGAATGTTTGCTGTTCCTATGGACGAGGTTGTACGTCTCCACGCTTCCTCGGGCACTACCGGTAAGCAGATTGTAGTAGGCTATACACAGAATGACCTTGATATATGGGCAGAATGCTGTGCGAGAGCTCTTACTGCCGCAGGAGCAACAAATAAGGACTTTATGCACGTTTCATACGGCTACGGCTTGTTTACAGGCGGTCTCGGTCTCCATGGCGGCGCAGAGAAGGTAGGAATGACCGTTATCCCCGTTTCAACAGGAAACACAAAGCGCCAGATTAACATAATAAAGGACTTCGGCTCTACCGTTATCTGCTGTACTCCCTCTTACGCTCTTTATCTTGCAGAAACTATGGAGGAAGAGGGCATAAAGAAGGAAGATATTAAGCTTAAGGCAGGTCTTTTCGGTGCAGAACCCTGGACAGAGGAAATGAGAAAAGATATCGAAAACCGTCTCGGTCTTAAGGCTCTCGATATCTACGGTCTTACTGAAATTATCGGACCCGGCGTTGCCTTTGAATGTGAGGAACAGACAGGTATGCATATCAACGAGGATAACTTTATAGTCGAAACGATAGACCCCGATACGGGAGAGGTTCTTCCCGAGGGCGAAGAGGGCGAACTCGTATTTACCTGTATCACCAAGGAGGCATTCCCCCTTATCCGCTACAGAACGAGAGATATCGGCGTTCTTTCAAGAGAAAAGTGCTCCTGCGGAAGAACACTTGTTAAGATGCTTAAGCCCCGTGGCCGTTCCGACGATATGCTTATTATCCGCGGCGTTAACGTATTCCCCTCACAGATTGAGAGCGTTCTCCTTTCTCTCGGCGATACCGCTCCCTTCTATCAGATTATAGTTGACCGTGTGCATAACACCGATACTTTTGAGGTTAAGATTGAGCTTACCGAAGCTATGTTCTCCGATACAATGAAGAACATCAGCGAAACCGAAGCTAAAATTAAGGCAGCTATCGAGTCAACCCTCGGTATTTCGCCTAAAATTACTCTTGTCGAGCCTAAGAGCCTTCCGAGAGTTGAAGGTAAGGCAGTAAGAGTTATCGATAAGCGTAAGTTACACTAAGAGAATATACAAAACAGAGCCTGAGATACTTTTTCTCAGGCTCTTTTCCTATTCTGTAAGTCCGTAAATCCTATACATATCCAGTATATTCTGTAATGTGAGCTTTTTTCCCATAAGCTGGCGATAGGTAGCGGTTTTTGTCTTTTCTTCCGACCTGAGCTTTTCCATTTTTGCCGTAACGTTATCGTAATCCCTTTTAACGACATTCAGCATTTCTTCAAACCTTTCTTCTCGCTCCGACATATAAACTCCCTTATGTTCAAAATGAAAAGCCGCTGATAAAAAAGCGGCTTTTATGTAGTATCAGAATGTAAAATCGAGAGGTCCGTCTCCGCTCATATCATCTGAGCTTTCAGGAACGGGCTCATCTCCGAACTTAAACGCTTCCTCCACCTTTTTCGGAGGAACATTTATTACAGGACGGGAAACCTCGGCAATCTTCGAAATATTCTTAAGCTCTATGGTGTTCTTGCTGGGAGCAATCTCAATATCCTCGCCGTCGACGCTTTCCAGTTTCTTTTTGGTGAGGTCGAGATTCTGACCGTAATATGCGTCGTCGCCGTGCTTTCTTGAATAATGCTTATCGAGGAGAGCCTCGCTTATACGGGTAAGTCCGAACTGGAAGTTTGTGTTATAAATCGCCATGTGGGCTACTTCCTCAAGGACTACTGCATTTTCAACAGCCTTTTCGGGAGTTTCCGCCCAACAGAAGGGTCCATGCTGTGCCACAAGGCAAGCAGGAATAGTCATACAGGGAATAGAACGCCTTACTAAGGTATCGGCGATATGATAACCCGTATTCTTTTCATAATCGGTCTCAATCTGTTCCGAGGTCATAGGTACAGTACAGGGAATATCTCCGTAGAAATAATCTGCGTGGGTTGTACCGTAGGTTATGATATCAAGACCTGCCTGTGCCCAGATTGTAGCAAATCGGGAATGGGTATGGACGATAGAGCCGATTTCATCAAAGGACCGGTAAAGCGCAATATGGGTAGGAGTATCCGAGGAAGGATTAAGGTCGCCCTCAACAACATTTCCCTCCATATCAACAACCACCATTTTTTCAGGGGTAAGCTCGCTGTAATCTACTCCCGAGGGCTTAATTACCACGAGATTCTGTTCACGGTCAATAGCGGAAACATTCCCCCATGTGAATTTTACAAGCCCTTCTGTCTTAAGCATTACGTTAGCTTTACAAACCCGTTCCTTTAATTCTTCTAACATATCGATAACCTTCCCGTATAATAATACTATACTATATATTATACACATATCCCTGTATAATTTCAACACATTTTACAAAATTCTACAAAAGCTTGTAAAAAGAGTTATCGAATTTGTGCAGTATTACAATCGCAAGGTTTTCATTAAAGCTTCTCCAGCTCTTCTGCCCAAAGGGTATATACTGCGTCGCTGGGCATACGCCAGTCTGCCCTCGGAGAAAGGGTAACGGAGCCCACCTTTGCGCTGTCGGGCATACAGGAGCGCTTGAACTGCTGGTTAAAGAAACGGCGGTAGAAGGTCTTAAGCCATTTCAGTATAGTTTCCCCGCCGTATTCGCCGTCGAAGGCGGAAAGCGCCATACGGTAAACCTTTTTCGGAGGACAGCCCCAGCGAATCCCGTAGTAAAGGAAGAAATCGTGAAGCTCGTAGGGTCCCACAAGGTCCTCCGTTTTCTGGGTAATGCTGTCATTTTCGGCAGGCAGCAGCTCGGGGCTCACAGGGGTATCAAGTATATCCTTAAGCACGGCGCTAAGTCTCTCGTCGCCGCAGGTATCGCTGTAATAGCCGACAATATAACGCACAAGGGTTTTCGGTACCGAAGCGTTAACGCCGTACATGGACATATGGTCGCCGTTATAGGTTGCCCAGCCCAGCGCAAGCTCCGAAAGGTCCCCCGTACCAACAACAAGCCCGTTCTGCTGATTTGCGATATCCATAAGAATCTGGGTTCTTTCTCTTGCCTGCCCGTTTTCGTAAACCACGTTATAGTTATCCGCGCTGTGGCCTATATCCTCGAAGTGGCAGTTTACCGACCTCGCTATATCAATCTGCCTAAAGGTTACTCCGAGGTATTCACAAAGCAGCTCCGCATTTGTTCTTGTACGGTTTGTTGTACCAAAGCAGGGCATTGTAACCGCAGTAATATCCGTTCTCGGACGATTCAGCATATCCATAGCCTTAACCGCTACGATAAGGGCAAGACAGCTATCCAGTCCTCCCGAAATTCCGATAACGGCAGAAGCCGCTCTTGTATGCTCTATTCTCTTTTTAAGACCGCTGCTCTGCATTTTCAAAATAGCGTCACAGCGCTTGTCCCTGTCCTCCTTACCGTAGGGAACGAAGGGCGTTTTCGGGAATTCTCTCGAAAGCCTTGTATGTTTCGGCATAAGGTCAAATTCCACAACCTCCGCCTTGTTCAAAGGCTCGAAGGAGGTGTTCTTTCTTCGCTCGAAGGTAAGCCTTCCTAAATCTATATCTGCGGTAATAAGCCTGTTTTCAAAAAGCTCCGTTTCAGCAAGAATAACCCCGTTTTCAGCGATAAGGTTATGTCCGCCGAAAACCATATCGGTAGTACTCTCGCCGTCTCCTGCGCTTGCGTAGGCGTAAGCACAGATAAAACGGGCGGACTGCCCCGAAACAAGGCTTCTTCTGTACTCCGCCTTACCAATCATCTCGTTGCTTGCCGAAAGGTTAAGGATAATATTGGCTCCCGAAAGAGCGAGAAGATCCGAGGGGGGACAGGGCGCCCATAAATCCTCGCATATTTCAACTCCGAAGCAGAAATCGGGATACTGGCGGCAGGTAAATACCATAGGCTTATCGCCACTTGAAAAATGACGCTTTTCATAAAACTCATTATAGTTGGGAAGATACTTTTTCGGTACAATTCCGAGAATTTCTCCCTTTGTAAACACAATAGCGCAGTTATAAAGCTTACCCTCCATACGGACGGGAGCACCGATTACGCTTACCATATCAAGGTCGGCGGTTTCGGCTACTATTCTCTCAACGCCGCTCCATGCGCCGTTAAGTAGAACACTCTGGTAGAAAAGGTCGCCGCAGGTATATCCCGTTACGCAAAGCTCGGGGAGCACAAGAAGCCTTACCCCTTTTTCGTAAGCGTCCTTTATAGCGGAAATTATACTTTCGCTGTTAAAGGCGCAGTCCCCTACCTTAATTTTCGGAGTAGCCGCACCGATTTTTATGAATCCGTCCTTCATATCAGGTTTCCTTTCTTATAAGGCTGTCTAAATCCGACAGCTCTGTTTCTGAAACATTTTCGTCGTTATATCTTAATCTTTCGTAGCATTTTGCCACTGCCGAAAGGTCGTTATAGCCGTAAAGTCCGCCGCCCTTTTCAGCCTGTATGGCTGTTGTATCCGAGGGCATAAGGGTCGGATTAAAGCGCTTTATTTTTCTTAGAATAATCCTGTAGCCGAAGCGGTATTTTTTATTACCGTTCTTTTCGCTTTTATAAAGCTTAAGAAGCCTTCCGTCGGAAAAGCTTACCTCTCTGCGACTTTTTGTGCTGTCATAATCCTCTACCGTATCGTAGAATTCCTTTTCCTCGTTATTTTTACTCTCTGATGAAAGGAAACCCATCAGCCTTGAAAATATGCCCTTGATTGCTCTCGCTATCCTCTTTCTGAATATGAACAGTATCGCAATAAAGGTTAAAACCGCTACAACCTGCCACCATTCAGAAGCTTCAGCGGTTACTCCCGGCCCTGCCAGGGTTCCTCCCTCGGGTATTTCTTCGGTAATTTCTTCGGCATTGAACATACTGATGATACTAAAATAGAGTTCAATAAAAAAGCGTATCATAAGCCGTAAAAAATCCGCAATATAGTTAGCAAAAATGCACACAAGAGATAATATAACGGCAACAGTTCCCACCATAAAGGCATTATAGCCGCTAAGCCCCTTCGGAAGGGTGGCTCTTGTGTCCTTTCGCCTGTTTGCACGTTCGAATATACCGCTCTGGTTAATAAGGAGAGCCGCCGCAGAAAATTCTACCATAAAGGCTATAAGCATTATCCTCATAACCAACGCCTTTATTTCCTCGGGAGCGGCTATCGCCATAAAAATATAGCATACCAGGGAAAGAACAATATATATTCCGAAGAAATAGAGAGGAAAAATATCTGCGAATATTTTCTCCCTGCTTCTTTTTCCGATAAAGTACCAGAATACGGAGTTTAGCCCTAAAGCTATAATAAGAAAAGGGTCTCCGCCGAAGGGCATGCTTATAAAGCCAAGACCAAAGCTAAGTATTCCGATTACCCTTGAAACAGCCCTCAGCGCTTTATTTGAGGAGAGTGCGGCTGCAAGGAAATAGCCGAGACCGGCGATAATTAAAAATGCTCCGTAATAGAGGAGTATTCTTATACCGTCAATAGTCCCGAAGCAATTCACATCACAGCTGAAAACAAAGGGAAATCCCACCAGCCCTAAGGATAAAGCGGAAAAAACCTTCAGAAAAACGTTTCTTTTCATTTATTCCTCGCTGTTCATAAAATAAAAGCGGTTTACCCTACCCATTCTTATTATGGGCAGCTCGTCGGAAACAATATCGTTACAATAGAAAATCACATTTCTGCCTAGACGCTTCTGATAACGGGCAAAGCCAAGCATTTCCTCGTCAATAAAAGCCGTAAGCACAAAAATATCCGTATAGCCCTCAAGCTTCAAACCGCCGACAAAATCGGAAAAGCTCCTGTCGCAGTAGTTTTCTGTCTCGGAAAGACCTCTTAAAAGGCTTTTGTAGTTCTCCTGCTCCCTGCCGCCTGAAATGAAAACGCCCCCGGGACAGGAGCCGTTTATTCCGAGACTTAAAGCCATTCTTTTTTCAGAAAAGCCTTGGATAATAAACGCCGCCGCCTTAATATAGGTTTCTATATCGGCAGGAATAACGGGACGAGGCTCGCCAAGTGCGGATTTTTGCAGGTTCAGAAGAATAACGCCCTCGTTTTCCGTAGAAAAGTCGTTCTTATAAGCCATTATTCTTGCGCCCCTCGCCGTTCCCGACCAATGAATGCGGTTCATAGGCTCCCTGCCCGTATATTCTCTCGGCCCCGAAATAAGGAAGGGGTCCTCACAGAGAAAGCGCCTTACCGTTATTTCGCCAATAAGCTCCTCGGAGGATAAATCCCCCTCGGAAAGCTCATAGGGCGTGGGCAAAATCCGTATGCTATCATCAATAGCTATAGTTTTAGAGAGAGTTATAAGCCCGAAAAGGTCGGTAGCCACAACGGACACATTCTTAAGGGAAAATAACCCTCTTTTAATGGCAGTAACCTTTCGTACCCTTGTATATTTCTGCTTCGGACGAAGAGAGAATATACTCGGAACAAATCGCTCCTCGCCGGCTCCCACCGAGGAAGACCCCGAAAACTTAAGCCAGCGGCTCGTACAAATCTCCGTCTTAAGCCAGGGTACAGGCAGCTTTTTATCATTTATTACTTCTTCGATAATTTCTATCGTTTCGCCCTCCATTGCTTCATGAACACTGAAACGAACGGAATAGGATACTCCCCGAAGAAGGAACTTTCTGAAGATAAGCTGCTCGATTATAAGAATTACTGCAACAATTATTAAAACGGCTAAAAGCTCCATTATAACTCCTCTGTGGGTACTTCTACCGAGATAAGAATCCCCTTTACCGTTTCCTCTGCGGCTTTTACCGCCTTAGAAGCAGAATAGTCGCGGCAGATAATCCTGTGGGTAATTACATAGGGCGCAACTGCACGGATATGGTCGGGGGTCAGGAAGCTGCTGCCCTCTATAGCGGCGTAGGCCTGCGCCACCTTTTTAAGGGCGATAAGTCCTCTTGGGCTAAGTCCGAGCTTAATCCTCTCGTCGCCCCTCGTTGCGTCCCCGATATCACAGATATATGCCGCTACCGTTTCGTTCATTTTAACGTTAAGGGCTTCACTTGAGGCTGTCTTATAGTCCTCGGCAGTAAGCACCGCCGTCAGCTCTTCGATAGGATGAACCTCTCCTACCGATGATAGCATTGAAAGCTCGCTTTCACGGTCGCTGTAGCCTAAGGAAAGACGAACAGCAAAGCGGTCGAGCTGCGCTTCGGGAAGAGGATAGGTTCCGAGAGTTTCAACAGGATTCTGTGTAGCTATAACAAAGAAGGGGTCAGCCATTTTATATGTTTCACCGTCTATAGTAGCCTGCCGCTCCTCCATACATTCGAGAAGAGCGGACTGCGTCCTCGGAGTAGCACGGTTTATTTCGTCCGCAAGGAGAATATTAGTAAACACAGCACCCTTTCTGAAAACGAATTCCTGTGTTTTCATATTATAGAAGTTTATTCCCGTAATATCCGAGGGGAGAAGGTCGGGTGTAAACTGAATACGGCGGAAATCACAGTCCATAGATTTCGCCAGCGCTCTCGAGAGCATTGTTTTACCCGTTCCCGGAACGTCCTCGATAAGAACGTTTCCCCCGGAAAGAAAGGCGGCTATAATTATTTCTATCTCGCTTTTCTTTCCCTTTATAACCTTTGAAATATTAGTGCACAGCTTTTCTGAAAATTCTTTTGCTCTCATAACTTTTCCTTTCATAAAAAAGACCGCCATGAATTATCATAGCGGCCATAAAATTACTGATTATAATACTTATCGTAATTTACGAGTTCGTCGAGCATCTTAGGCAGCTTTTCGGGAATTTCCTCATCACTGAACTGGCAGGTACCAACCTTTTTGTGACCGCCGCCGCCGTATTTAAGCATAAGCTTTCCTACATCAACATTACTTGTCTTATTGATTATTGAATAGCCGACAGCCGCAGAACAACCTGCGCCCCCCTTACCCGATACAATCCATGCGGATATATTCTGTTCGGGATAAAGGCTGTATATCATGAATCTGTTGCCCGTATAGATTACATCAACACCACGAAGGTCGGTAATAATTACGTCCCCTCTTATTTCGGTGTGCTCGTGTACCATCTTCTTGAACTGCTCGGTCTGCTCGTTATATACGTCGATACGCTCCTTAATGTCAGGGAGATCAAGAATCTCCTGCGTGGACATTGTACGGCAGCAGACAAGAAGCTTTTCCATAAGCTGGTAGTTACTGATTGTGAAGTTTCTGAAACGTCCGAGACCTGTTCTCGGGTCCATAAGGAAGCCCACAAGTATCCAGCCCTTAGGGTTAAGTATTTCATCTATGGTAAGATTACCGCTATCTACCTTATCAACAGCCTCCATAAGGTCATCAAACTGGGGGAAGCGTTCCTTTCCGCCGTAGTATTCATAGATAATTCTTGCACAGCTCGGAGTAATACGGCTTTCGCCCTTATACTTGCCCTGAAGCTGTACTCTTTCGTATTCGCTGGAATGATGGTCGAACCAGAGGCCGCAGCCTTCAACAAATGGTACGTTCGCAAGTATGTCATTTTCGGTAACGGGAACAAGACCATCCTGAATATCCTTAGGGTGTTTAAAGGTATAGGAATCTATAATACCTGCTTCAAGAAGGAGCGCTCCGCAAGCAAGTCCGTCAAAGTCGGAGCGAGTAATTAAATTCATAGCCATAGCCTTAACCATTCCTTTCAGCGCCTGAATACGCTTTCGCAATAATATATGTCTATTATAACAAAATTTTTTCAGCTTTGCAACACTTTTTTAGAAAAATAATGCTATTTTAACAAAAAATTGCCTGATAAAGTTATATCTGCCCATTATTTCGGTATAAACCGCCCTTAAAACACGGAAAACTGCCGCTCTTTCCTCCTCGGTTACGTTAAGGGTATTCTTATCGCCGAATTCACATTTCTCAAAAACAGGCATTACATCCGTCAGAAATACGTTCTTCCCCTTAAGTATGTCGGAGCGGTCAACTCTCTCGGCGAAATCCATCATAAGCTCGTTTTCGGGCTCTAAGCCTGCCGACTTAAGAAGCTTAAGGAGCAGTCTGTACATAATTGCGCAGGCCTCCGCAGATGGCTTTTTTCTGAAGGCTCTGAACACCCTTTTCTCTGCGGCATTTACATTTCTGATAACGAGAATAACGAAGAGAACAACCGCCATAACGACTGCTGCACCTATAAGATAAGGAACAAGCACAAGGAAATTAAAGGATGGTTCCGAGGGGTCGGCGGATTCCTCCGGGTATGTGGGGTATGAGGTATTCTCCTCATTTGTTTCGGTTTCTTCCTCTTCTTCCGTTACCTCCTCCGACGGCTCTTCCCTCTCCTCTTCGGTTTCTTCCTTTCCCGGAATCCCCTCCGAAGGATTCGTTTCGGGGATTGTTTCAATGTCTTCCCCGCCTTCGGGCTCCTCTTCTCCTTCGTCGCTTATGTCAGCTATTGCGCCATCCTCAAAGCCTCTTACCGACGCCGTCGGGTCGAAGGGCAGCCAGCCTACATTTCTGAAATAAACCTCTACCCATGCATGGAGGTTTTTCTCCCTTATTGTATATTCAAAGCCGCTTTCTACAGGCGCATAAGCTCCGTTTACAACATAACCCGTAACGTATCGTGCAGGAATACCAAGCTCCCTGAGCGCTAAGGTCATAGCAGTAGCAAAAAGGGCGCAGTGTCCCTCCCTCGTTTCGTAAAGAAAGCCGCTTAAGGGGTCCTCGCCGTTATCTACGGTAAGGGAATAGCTGAAATTATCCTTGAAATAATTGCATATTTCCGAGGCAATAGCGTAGCGGTTTACATAAAGGCTGTTGCCGTTAACGACAGCAATTTCTTTTCTTAGCGTATCCACAAATTCCTTTATCCTGTCGTCGCTTTTCATAAAAACGGTAGAAATATATTCACGGTAATTTTCTATATCATACCTGCTTTCGGAAGGGATACTTTTTTCTGCGGCTGAATTCACAATAAAGGAATCGGTAATATTTGGAGTAAGGCAAAGGCTTTCGTAGGTCTTTATAAAGCCGTTTTCCGCCTTTGTGCGATAGACGGTATCGCCTATGGCTTCGATATGGCTGCTTTCCTTATAGTTCAGCTCGAAAGGGGCTACAGGCTGAAAAATTACCCTTGAATTTCTGAGATAGGTTACCTTTACCGTCTGTAGTGGCATATAAGTATCGGGGATATATTCGCCGCTTATTATCTTTCTGAAATTCTGATATTCCGTTTCGGGGTAGAAATCCTTAAGCTTATCATAATACCTTGTACCATCGGCTGATTTCGCCGTATTGTAGGCGTCCTTTACCGCTGTCCAGCCTGTTCCGTTAAAATCTACGCCGATATCGCCCCTTAAATATACGGGAATATCGTTACGTTCGAGTATTACGCTTAATACGGGGGTATCTCCAGTAGAGGGTGCAGTAATACGTATTCCGCTGTCGGGCTCTCCGGAAACAATATTGCTGAAATACTCGCTTTCGCTGTCGGTAACGGTGTCCTGTCGGAAGATATTCTGAAGCTTCTCGGAAGCGGAGCTTGCAAATTCCGTAATCGTATTTACTATTCCGTCATAATCGAAGCCCTGTCCCTCGGGTACGGCAAGTGAAACTCCCGTCATCACTGCCGCTGACAAGATAACTACGGTAATAGCATTGGCAGTAAATTTATAGTAACGCTTAAGGTCGCCGCTAAGCTTCTTACTGCCGAAATAGAAGCTCGTCCGTTTTTTATAGGCGCCTTCTCCTGCCATATATGAGCGTGCGGCTTCAAGCTTATTGTCGAAAATGAAGCTTCTGTCGAGAAAATATCCCGAATATACTGCGCCAAGGCCCATAGCCGAGGAAACAAAAACAATAAGCCAGGGTGTAAAGCGTGCAAATTCGGAAATAAAGGAAGGCACAAGCAGCAGCATCATTATAGCTATCGGAAAACCGATATGGATTTTCGTACGGAGTGAGGCGGTAAATATGAATGAGAGAACAACCGCAAGAATAATAAACACCACTAAGGAGGCTTCGTTAAGCTTTCCGTCATACACTCCGCCTTTAAGATTGTTCAGGTTTCTTATTACGAGATTATCCGTATCGAAAAGCCTGCTGTCCAGTAAAAGCATAAGCTTATCATAGAAAAGCTCTCCCCACATTTTAAGCTTATCGAAGAAAAGGAAGGATAAAACACCCCCGAGAGCTATTGTACCGCCGTAAACAAAACGTGAGGGTATAACAGAAGCGAGGGTAAAGAATACTGCCGAAGAAAAAAGGGCGGTTAAGGCAGGAACATGAGGGTCTATCCCGAAGCGATAAACCGAAAGAAGCACCATAATCGCCGAAACGGAAAGAGCGCACAGCAAAGCAAGCCTTACCCCGAATAAAAGGGCAAGAGCCGGCTTTTTATTGAAATATGCGTCATGCAGAATACTCTGCTCGTTTGTTTCGTTCATATATGGCAATCCTTATACGGTCGATTTATTCCATTGAGTTTCTAAGGGAAATACCTACGTTATCGGGAGATATTTCGAAAATACTTATACCGTTATAGGTTACGGCAGTCTCGGCGAGGCTGTCGCTTATTTTTTCTCCCGTCAGGTAAATTCTTATATTTTTCGCTCTGTGTGCGCCGCTTTCCAGGATTTTTTTCAGGTCTGTTCCCGAAAGCTTAGGCGTTATAATAAAAAGTGTTTCGTTATCGGAGAAAAAGCTTCCTATCTCCCTTAACAGGGAAACAGCGCCAAGCTCGGCGTTAAATACGGGAACAACGGAATAAAGGGCAAAAAGCCTTTCATAATCGTCCTTGTTCTCTACTGCGCTTATTTCCGCCTCGCCTTTAATATTACGATAGAGATTAACCGCACGCCTGCCATCAGAAATGATTTTCTGCGTAATGGCGAGGGCGGTTTCGACTACTGCATCGGTGGCCGCAAGATTCTTTTCATCATCAAGAAAATGGGCGGTAATATCCACGAGAATTGACGCATTACTGCCGAGATTCTGCTCCATTTGCTTCACTACAAGGCTATCCTGCTTTGCGGACAGCTTCCAGTGGACATGGCGGAGAGAGTCCCCGTCGGCATATTTTCTTACCGAAGCGAAGGAGGTATTCTCGAAAAAGGACATCGTTGTCCTTGTACTCTCGTAATCATCGTCGCAAAGAGCATTATTATCGTCGAGGGACAAGCGGCGGGGCGAAACAATAACGCTGCAATCGGGATTAAGCTTTATTCTGAAGCGAAAAAGCCGCAGGAAATCATACAGCCACGCCTCTCTATAGCCTAAGAGATATTCCCCTCTGAAGCGTATATTGCCGCCGAAGCTGAACTCCGAGGAGCTGAAGGGCATTACGCTTAGAATTAGCTGTCTGTCCTCTCTTACCGAGCCGTCCTCATCATGGAAAATGCCCGTAATTCTAAGAGGGGAAACAGGGATAATAAAACGATTCTTTACCCTTACCACAATTTCGAACTGCTGAAGCTTATGGACGAAAATTTTCTTCGGAGCTGATTCTATTTTCAGTAAAGCCCTCGTTAAAACAAGAAAAAGAAAGGAAACTAAGGGCATAGCTATAACCACAAGCATTATTACGAAGGTAAGCCTGCTGTAATAGCCTACTGCAAGAGCTACCGACCCTAACAGGAGCAGTATATAAAATAACCTGTATTTCGCCATATCAGCGTCCGTTTCTCGTAAAGGGCGGCTTAACCGACTTTACAACATCACGAAGCACGTTCATTACATCGTAATGCTTTATTCTCGCTTCCTGTGAAAGGCGGATTCTATGGGGCAGGACGTAGGGCGTCATTCGCATAACATCCTCGGGAACAACATAGTCGCGGTTATTTAAAAAGGCGTAGCTCTGTGCGGCACGCATAAGAGCTAAGGAGGCTCTGGGGCTTGCACCGAGCTGAACCGCCTGGTGTGTTCTTGTAGCCGCAACAAGCTCAACGATATACTTATATACCGAGGGCTCGATATTTATCTCCCTGACATTCTCGATAGCTGCCGTTATCTCTTCCTTTGTGCATATCGGTATTACGGAATCGAGAGGGTCGGAGTGCTGTCTGCCTGCAATAACCGCTATTTCCTGCTCTATTGTAGGATAGCCCATTGAAATCTTCATCATAAAGCGGTCAAGCTGTGCCTCGGGAAGCGGAAAGGTTCCTACGTAGCCCAGCTCGTTCTGGGTCGCTATTACCATAAAGGGATTGGGCAGCTTGTGAGTAATGCCGTCAACGGTAACCGTCTGCTCCTCCATAGCTTCAAGAAGAGCGGACTGGGTCTTCGGGGTAGCTCGGTTTATTTCGTCGGCCAAGAGTATATTGGTCATTACAAGACCGCTTCTGTATTCGAAACGGTTTGTCTCCTTATTGAACATAGTAAAGCCCGTAATATCGGAAGCCATAACGTCGGGGGTGAACTGTGCTCTTCGGCTTATAAGCCCTGCCGCCTTGGCGACAGCTGTTGCAAGGGTAGTTTTCCCCACTCCGGGAACGTCCTCAACAAGAATATGTCCCTCGGAAAGAAGAGCAATAAGAATCATAGTAACCGCCTCACGCTTACCTACAATTACCTTTTCAACCTCGTCCGCTATCTGCTGTATTTTTCTGTTATGAACCATTTTTATTCTCCAAACATAATTGTTTATTTGCATAACTACATTTTATTATATCACTTTATCGCGCTGAATGCAAGACCTGAAACAAAAAGGAGTAATCCAAAAGCAAAAGCAAAATAATACCCCTATTATATATAACAACCAAAGAGGCAAAAAGGTGACATAAAAACAGAAAAAAATCATCATTTTTTCAGATTTCTCCAAAAAATGATGATTTTATGTGGAAACGACTATTGCGTAATATATCAGATATTCTTTACTGCCTTCGAAAGAGGCTTATAGATAAAGAATACAACTACCGAATCTATGATAAATTTAGCGGCTGTAAAGGGCATATTGAACCAGATAAGGCAGTCCCAGAGACTTCCTACTCCGCCGTTAATAGCCTTATAGGCTTCGATTATCGCCTCCATAGGCATAAAATTTGAATAGAATGGATAGGTTATGTAGTAGTTTACGAAAATGCTGATTACCGCCGAGATAACAGAGCCCACAACCATAGCGATGGCGGCGCTTCCCTTAGTAGGCTTAAGCTTATAGATTATACCTGCAGGAAGAACCATACAAGCGCCCAGGATAAAGTTGGCGAGCTCTCCTACGCCCGCGGAATTGGTGGTGAAAAGATGAATGAGGTTCTTTATAAGGCATACCGCAAGCCCCGAAACGGGAGAAACCAAAAAGGTGGCAAGTATAGCCGGAATTTCCGAGAAATCAAGCTTTACAAAGGAAGGAATAAGCATAGGAAGCGGAATTTCGAACATCTGGATTACTGCGGCAAGAGCCGACAGAATACCCGTAATAGCAATAAACTTAATAGCGTTTCTTTTTTTGTTATTTTCTTTTGTCATAATAGTTTCCTTTCAACAGGGGAAACAAAAACCCCGACAGTAATACCGTCGGGGCGTAAAGACGCAAAGGGTCCTTATCTTGTTTCTTTCATCCGGACTATACCGTCGGTTTCGGAATCACACCGAATCAGCCAAAAGGCTCGTGGACTTTTACCACCGGTGGAGAATTGCACTCCGCCCTGAAACATTGTATTTTTTTAGATAAACTTAATTATTCGCAGCAGTCGCAGTCTTCAAGAGCGCTTAAATCAAATTCAAGCTTTTCGCCGCAGTTGGGGCAGTCGATAGCTCCGGAAGAAATTACGTCAAAATCTGCTGTAATTGTGTTGTTGCAAGCGGGACAGGTGATTTCATATAATTCATCATCGTCGCAGTCGCAGCAGTCACATTCTTCGTCGCCGTAAATCTCGTCCTCGAGATCCATAACAGCGTCCTCAACGTCGGTAACAATATCGGTTACCTCGGCGAGGTCCTCGTCGATATCCTCGATATTAACGGCGATATCGCCTAAAACATCGATAATAGCGGCTAAAATCTTACCTTCGTTGGTTTCTGTATCAAGCTTCATGCCTTCAACAAGACCCTTGATATAGGATACCTTTTCAGCAATAGTCATTTCCATGGTAAATACCTCCTTAGGGGATTACTTCTTGTTTGCACGCTCCATATATTCACCGGTTCTTGTATCAATTCTTATGATTTCGCCGATATCGATAAATAAAGGAACGCGGATTTCTGCGCCTGTTTCAAGAACAGCAGGCTTTGTAGCGTTAGTAGCTGTATCGCCCTTGAAGCCGGGATCGGTTTCTGTAACTTCGAGTTCAACGAAGTTGGGGGGCTCTACGCCGAATACCTTACCCTTATAGGAAAGAACCTTACATACCATATTTTCCTTAACGAACTTGAAGTTATCGCCGAGCTCGCTTGCGCTGATCGGAACGTCCTCGTAGGTTTCGCTGTCCATAAAGTGGTATAATTCGCCGTCAGAATATGTGTATTCCATATCCTTTCTTTCTACGTAAGCGGTAGGGAATTTAGCGGTAGGGTTGTAAGACTTTTCTACAACTGCACCTGTAATAACGTTCTTGGTCTTTGTTCTTACGAAAGCAGCACCTTTACCGGGCTTAACATGCTGGAATTCAACAACCTGCATTACGTTGCCGTCTTCCTCGAATGTCATACCGTTTCTGAAATCGCCTGCTGTAATCATATAAATGTCCTCCTTAATTTTAAGGCATTCTGCCATAAACAATAGATATCTCTTATATTATACCTTATTTTATTCTAAATTTCAAGTATTTTTTGAAAATTTTATAGGAATGTTGAAAAAATCAGATATATACAAGAGTTTTCGGTGATTTGGTAAGATTCATACAGCCGTCCGCCGTTACTACAACCATATCCTCTATTCTTACGCCGTACTTATGAGGGATATATACACCGGGCTCTATGGTAACTACCATACCCTCGTGGAGTGTGAAGGGGCTTCTTGCCGAAAGAGTGGGCGGCTCATGGATTTCAAGCCCTACCCCGTGGCCGAGCCCATGGGTAAAGTATTCCCCATAGCCCCAGGCGTCAAGAGTGCTTCTTGCTACGTTATCAACAAGCTTTCCTGTTATATCTGCTCTTACCGCCTTTAAGGCGTCGGTGTTGGCGCCCCATACGGCGTTATAGACCTTCTGCATTTCCTCGTCGGGCTTACCGATTACTACCGTTCGGGTCATATCCGAATGATAGCCGTCAACTACTGCACCGAAATCTAAGGTAAGGAACTCGCCGTTGGCTAAGGGCTTGTCCGTAGGAACAGCATGTGGACAGGCAGAATTAACTCCCGACGCCGCAATAGTGTCAAAGGAAATGCCGTCTGCCCCTAAATCCATCATATAGAAATTAAGGACGGAAGCTACCTGCTTCTCCGTCATTCCGGGACGGATAGCGGTTATAAGCTTTGAGAATGCAGCCTCGGCAATTCTCTGCGCCGCCTCGATTTTCGCTATTTCCTCCGAGCTTTTTACTATCCTCATCTTATCAATTACCGAGGAAAGCCAGCCCGAGGAGTCAACGGTAAGGGTGTTGAAAAGCCGCTTATATTCCTCAAGCTCGCTTACCGTCATAGTCTTATTTTCTATGGAAATAACCTTGATTTGGTGCTCCTCAATAATGCTGTAAAGCTGTTTTCTTGCGTCGGTAAGAAGCATTACCTCGCAGCCCTTAGCCTGCTGTGCCGCTTTTTCGTAATACCTTCCGTCAATTATGAGATAGCTTTTCTCTCTCGTTATGAACACAAGTCCTGCCGAGGATTTGAAGCCTGTGGCATACTGTCGGGCAACATCTCCCGTAATAAGGGCGGCGTGGGAAATATCCTTAAGCTCTGCCGCAATTCTGTCTGTTATCGTCATATCAGAAATCCTTTCCTGCAAGCGCGTCAATAGCAAGCTTATATACATTCTTGCCGAAGCCGCAGATTACACCGGTACAAACCGCGGAAATCATGGACTTATGGCGGAATTCCTCACGCTTATGAACATTGGATAAATGAACCTCGACGCAGGGTAATTCAACCGCCGCAATAGCGTCACGGATAGCGATACTGTAGTGTGTGTATGCCCCTGCATTTATAACAATTCCGTCGGTGTTTCCTCTTGCGCTATGGATAAAGTCGATGAGAGCGCCCTCGCTGTTGGACTGGTAGAAAACCGGCTCTACCCCTATTTTTTTGCAGTATTCCGATAGCTCGGCGTTAATGCTTTCAAGGGTATCGGAGCCGTAGATTTCCGGTTCTCTTTTCCCCAGCATATCAAGATTAGGTCCGTTAATAATAAAAAGCTTCATTTTCATTATTTCCTTTCTGAATTATAATACCGTGCCATTTCGGCGGCGTCCTCCGCCTGTGTACCTGCACTTTCGCATATTACGGAGGGCTCTAAGCCTCTTTTTATTATCTGATTCATAAGGGGCTCGAATTCGGGGCCGTATTCCTTGTCTCCGAAGGTAAGGTGGCATTTCTCTCCGCCGGAGGTGTACATAATCCTGCTGAAATGTATATGCATATTCTTAAGACGGTCATAGCCCAGCTTATCCTCAATTTCATCAAGGATAGCCTTATAGTCCTCTTCCGTCTTTATGCCACCGAGGGTTCTTGCGTTAAGATGTCCGAAATCCACACAGGGCAGAAATCTTTCATCAACCCCGCAAAGCTCCATAACCTCCGAAAGAGTACCGAGCTGGTTTATCTTACCCATCGTTTCGGGGCAGATAATTATATCCGAAAGGCCCTGTTCATCAAGGCTTTTCTGTGCTCTTGAAAGGGTGTCCTTAGCAAGCTCTGTAGCCGCTTCTCTCGTCATTTTTGCGCAGGAGCCCGAATGTACCACAAGCTTTTTTATGCCCAGCTTGTCTGCGGCAATGGCGCTTTCATTTATATAGCTTACGCTTTTAAGCCTTGTTTCCTCATTTTCACTTGAAAGAGAGATAAAATAGGGTGTATGGAGAGTAACATAGATACCGTTTTTTTCGGCTATCTCGGGAAGCAGCCTGTAGGTCTTTTCAGAGATTCTTACCCCCCTGCCGCATTCTATTTCATAGCCGTTCAGTCCCATTTCCCTCAGGTATTCGGGCAGGTCCTCGGGGAATTTTCTTTTTCCGAAGCTTTCCGAATTTCCACCCGGTCCGAAGCTTATCATTTTTCCTTTTCCTTTCCTTAGCGTTTTATTTCAGATTGCTGAAATCACGCCTGAATACAAGGCTTTCCGCCTTTCGTTTTATCTTGAACAGCACGCCCTTTTCAAGATGAAAGGGCTCAACAAGAATTGTTCTTGTTCCTGCGAAATTTCCGCCCATTATATCGGTAAAAATCTGATCCCCTACAACGGCGGTTTTCTTTTTCTCCGAGCCTAAGCTTTTTAGTGCCTTATTTATGCCTATTGTAAGGGGCTTGGCGCCGTTGGCAACAAAATCGAGACCAAGCTTTTTTGCAAGGGGCGCTACTCGTTTATTGGTATTATTGGAAACCACCATCATTTTTACACCGAGAGCCTTCATTTCATGAAGCCAGTCGGTTATTCCCTCCTCTTCCATGGGGTTTCCGTGCATGGAAAGGGTATTATCGAGGTCGAGAACGAGCGCTTCTATCCCGTTTTTTTCAAGGAAAACCTTATCTATACTAAGTACGTTTCTGAGCCAGAATTCAGGCTTAAAAATCATAACATCACCTAAAACAGTATTATAATAAATTAAGCGGACTCATACCGAATCCGCTTAAAACCTTGTGTAATTCACACGATTACTTGAACTTGCGCTTACGTGCAGCTTCGGACTTTTTCTTACGCTTTACCGAAGGCTTTTCGTAATGTTCTCTCTTACGAACCTCAGCTAATACGCCATCTCTTGCGCAGGAGCGCTTGAAACGCTTTAAAGCTGTGTCTAAGGATTCGTTTTTACCGAGACGAATCTCTGCCATGTATATCCCTCCCTTTGCCTTACGGCACAGGTTATCTACAAGTTAATTCTACTTAGTAGCGAACAATATAAATGCTCAACGAGTATTATACTATAAATAGCATAAATTGTCAATACTTATTTTAAAAATTCTTCTACGTTTAATTCCTCGCCGTCTGCCCATAAACGCTCAAGGTCGTAGAACTCTCTCGTTTCCTTATAGAAAATATGGGCAACTACGTCGATATAATCGAGGCTTATCCAGTTTACGCCCTGCTGTCCCATGGCGCATTTCGGCTCAATGCCAAGCTGACCCATCTGAAAATCCACCTCATCAGCGAGAGCCTTGACCTGGGTGGTGCTTGTACCCTCGGCGATAATAAAATAGTTAGCGAGAATTGTAAGGTCGCCTATTCTTATTACACGGATATTTCCTGCTTTTTTACTGTCGAGAACTTTTACTATCTTCTTTACGATTTCAATATCTGTCATTTCTGCCATATTCGTTTCCTTTCTACTTCTTTTTATCAAATTCTATATAATAATTATATGCCTCCATTGTGGAAAGGGGCACTCTGCAGCCCTTTTCCATAAGGCTTTCTATGGACCACTTAATTGAGCGGAACATAGCGAAATCAAGGTCCTTAAGGGCATAGCTCCTGAACTTCTCTACATCGGGGTAGTCCCTTTCCTCGGAAACAAGATCGCCCAGATAGACAATCTTTTCAAGCTTCGACATTCGCGCTCTGCCTACGGTATGAAAGCGTACTGCATTCAGAATATCGTTATCTTCTATTCCGAGGGTATTCTTTATATAATAAGCGGCGGCGATACCATGCCAGGTACCCCTCGTATCAAGCTCAACAGGGTCGATATAATACCCCGAGGAAAGCATTTCAAGCTTCATATCGCCGAAATCCGCTTCTTTTCTTATATCGTGGAGGATTCCTGCGGTAAAGGCCTTTTCGGTATCCTCGCCGTACTGCTTCGCAAGCTTTACGCACATATCCGCTACGTTACAGCTATGGATAAACCGCTTCTTTCCCATCATTTCCTTTATGAGAGCCTTATAATCAATCACGGTAAAGCCCCCTTGACGAAATATATGCCATTACTTCCTCCGGCACAAGGTCGCCTGTATCCTCGCCGTTTTTAATCTTCTCCCTTATATCCGAGGAAGAAACCTCGATAACGGGGAGATTCAGTACCTTTACCCTGCCCAGCTCATTCGCATACTCATAAAGGTCGGCGTAGCTGTCGTTTTCTCTTGCGGCGGCTACAACGTGGCATTCCTTCAACAGAGCCTCATAGCGGTACCAATGCTCAAAATAAAAGAGCATATCGCCGCCGATTATTAGATAAAACTCGGTATTTTTAGGGTATATTTCCTTAAGGGCTCTTACCGTATTTATTGTATAGCTTTTTCCGCCCAGCTTCTTTTCAATATCCGAAACGGCGAAGCCCTCCGTATCCTTAAAAGCGATATTGCACATTTCAAGCCTGTCGGAAAAGGGAACGCTGTTCTCCTTATGGGGCGACTGCGCTGTGGGGATTATAAGCATTTCATTCAGCTTAAGCTCCTTGTATGCCGCTTTTGCGAGAGCAATATGCCCCTTATGAACAGGACTGAAGGCGCCGCCGAAAATTCCTACCTTATTCATTTATAAATACAACCCTTTTCTTTTCGTCCTTGTTCTGCCGATAGATAACGAAGCGTGTTCCGATAACCTGTATAGGCTCGGCACCAAGCTTTTCACAAAGCTCGTTACATACCTCTCTCGGGGAAAGCTCACAGGTTTCGTGAACCTTACCCTTTATCATTTCCCTTTTGTTAAGTGCGTCGTCTGCCTGCTTTATTACCTCGTCGCCGATACCGTTCTTACCTACATAAAGTATTGTTTCATAGGTGTTGGCAATAGCTCTTAAAGCCGCTCTTTCTTTACTTGTCATATATTATTCCTTTTCTTCCGATAAAATTGCAGTAAGCTTATGTAGCGCATTACTTCTGTGGCTTATTTTGTTTTTTTCCTCTTCGGAAAGCTCCGCTACGCTTCTTTCCTCGTCAACCATAAATATAGGGTCGTAGCCGAAGCCGTTTTCACCTCTCGGTTCAGTACCGATACTGCCCTCTAAGGTACCTAAAACGGAATACTCCGCATCCTCGTCAATTATACAGTAAAGAGCACAGACGAATCTTGCCTTTCTGAGGCTCTCATCAACGCCCTCAAGCTCGGAAAGTATCTTTTCGCAAAGGTCCTTATCCGTAGCGTCCTCCCCCGCATAACGGGCGGAATATATTCCCGGCGCTCCGTCAAGAAAATCAACCTCAAGACCGCTGTCGTCTGCAATAACGGGAAGGCGGCAGATATCATATACCGCCTTAGCCTTAAGGTGTGCGTTTTCCTCGAAGGTTTCGCCGTCCTCAACCACGTTTATCTTAATGCCCTCGTCCTTTAAGGACACAGGCTCATAGCCAAGGGGAGAAAGCATAGCCTTAAACTCTCTTACCTTCCCCTGATTATTTGTGGCTATAACAATTTTCATGATAATTATTCCTCCGAAAACAGAATTTCTGCGTAATCGTCGGGCACGAAATTCTGTAAATCCTCAATTTTTTCTCCTACGCCCACAAGCTTAACGGGAATATCAAGCTCGTTCTTTATAGGTATTATTATACCACCTTTTGCCGTTCCGTCAAGCTTTGTGAGCACAATTCCCGTAATTTCACAGACTTCCTTGAATAAACGAGCCTGATTTACTGCATTTTGACCTGTTGTAGCGTCGAGAACGAGAAGGGTTTCAATGCTTGATTCGGGGAGCTGCTGGTTAATAATACGGGCAATCTTCCTGAGCTCGTCCATAAGGTTTTTCTTGTTGTGAAGTCTGCCTGCCGTATCTATAATAAGAACATCTGCGTTTCTTGCCTTAGCGGCGCTGCAGCTGTCGTAAACAACAGCGGCAGGGTCAGAGCCCTCGGCGTGCTTCACGATATCTACTCCTGCACGGTCTGTCCAGACGTTAAGCTGGTCGATAGCCGCCGCACGGAAGGTATCCGCCGCCGCAACCACAACCTTTTTTCCCTCCGACTTCAAATTGGCGGAAAGCTTACCTATGGTGGTGGTTTTTCCTGCCCCGTTAACGCCTATAACAAGGATTACAGAGGGCTTCGTGGACAGGTCGAGAGAGTTATTTCCTCTTAGTATATCTGCGATAATCGCCTTAAGAAGCTTTTTTACCTCGCCTGGGTCGGTAGTGCCTGTTCTCTTAACCTCGGCTCTTAGCTTATCGCATATATCCGAAGAGGTAACCGCTCCGATATCGGACATAATCAGGGTTTCTTCAAGCTCCTCGAAAAAGTCCTCGTCAATTTTCGTAAAGGAATTTACGAGAAGCTCAACCTTACCTACGAGGCTGTCCTTCGTCTTTTTAAGACCCTCTTTCAGTTTATCAAAAAATCCCATTTCTGTTCCTCCTAAAAGCTGAAATATGCATATCTGTCGTTAATAAAAGCCTGTTCCACTTCCTCGGCGGGTACTTCTATATCGGGAATAAGGGGGCTGTTGTCCTTACTGCGGTCGATACGGTAGAATTTCTTGTATGAAACGCCGCAGATGAGCTTTGAATAAGGCGCCTGAAAGCTAAGCTTATCCCCGTAGCAGGTAGGCATATTTCCGGGAATTTCTCCCACGATTTTTCCAAGTCCGTTATCCGAAATTACTACCGCAAAATCCATAGCGGAGCTGAAGGTATAATTGGAAGTGAGGGCATAGAGCTTGCCGTTATAGGCATATTCGTCACCCTCTCTTTTGTCGCTGTCAAGACTGAAGACATATTCGCTCTTTTGGTTTATTATAGGCTCTGCCTTGTTTGCGATAAGCATACCGCCCAGTCTAACGTCAACTCCGCCGAAAAGGTAATAGCTGTCAACATCGATATATTTCATAAACTCGATAATAACGTCGGAATTTCCGCCGCCGTTGTTCCGAAGGTCAACGGCAACCCGCTGTATATCCTTTTCTCTGACCTCACGGAAGAAGTCGGAAAGTGCCTGCTTATATCCCTCGGTAACGGTACATTTGTCAAGTCTGAAAATTCCTGCGGAGTTTTCCTCGTCAATGGTATAGCCGTAGAAGCTTTCGCCCATTTCCTGTTCCGTTTCGCTTTCCTCCGAATAAGGAAAGAATTCAAGAGTTTTTTCTCCCTCGTCGGTCTCAAATGTCATTGTAAGTCCATTTGAAAGTTCAACGCCCAACAGCCCCAGCCAGCTCTCGCGGCATACTGCCACTCCCAGCATATATCTGCGGTAGAAGGAAACCCGGGGCTCACAGGGGAAAACCTTAGAAAACCGTTCAAGCAATTCCTCGGTAGTAACTCCGTTAACACTTATAAGATTTCCGCCATCGGCTTCCGGATTGTAATAGACTTCGCCGCCGTTATAGGTAATGATTGTGTGTCCGTCCTCTAAGGAGCAGTACATTTCCGCCCCTATTTCCCATAAATCACGGACTGTAACGGTATCACAGGCAGAAAGCCTTTCCTTTGCCTTTTGGTAGGCATTATCGAAAACCTTGTCAAGCCCCGAACCGTCGATGTAGCATATATGATTGTCCCTTACCGTTTTGTACATAAAGTCAAGGTCACTTTGTGCCTGTTCCATTGTAAGAACAGTATCAAGGGGCAGAGAGTCGGTAAAATCGCCGTTGCCGCTTATGCACAGTAAAGCAACAGCAATTCCCGCCGCAAGGGCTACTGCACACAAAAGAATAATTATAAGAATTTTTACCGATTTCGCTTTCATTATCAGTCAAGCTCCAGTTCCATATCATCAATAAGCTCCTGGTGAATAAGCCTTGAAACGCCCTTTTCCTGCATAAAAACGCCGTAGAGTACGTCGCAGCCCTCGATTGTTCCTCGCCTGTGGGTAATAATCATAAGCTGGGTCTTTGTGCAGAATTTCTTCAAGTAGGTAACGTATTTTACAACGTTTATTTCATCAAGCGCCGCATCCACCTCGTCCAGCATACAGAAGGGCGTTGGACGATGCTGTAGAATAGCAAGATAGATTGTGATAGCAACCATTGTCTGTTCGCCGCCCGAAAGGGAGATAAGGTTCTTTATGAGCTTTCCCGGAGGTGCGGCGTATATTTCTATTCCGCTTTCAAGAACATTTTCGGGGTCCATAAGCTCCAGTCTTGCCTCACCGCCGCCGAAAATTTCCTTGAAGATACTGCCGAATTTTTCGTTTATCTCGTTGAAGCTTGAAAGGAATTTCGCCTTTATATCGGCGGTAAGATTCGATATCAGCTTATTAAGGTCAGCCTTCGATTTTTCCACGTCCTTAAGCTGTATCGAAAGCTCGTCGAAACGTGTCTTAACCTCCTCGTATTCATCAATAGCGGAAAAGTTTATACTTCCTAAAGCGGAAATCTTCTTCCTTAAGGACTGCAGCTCCTGCTGTGCCTCACGAAGATTATCAAGGGGCTTAGCCAGCTCCTTAGCCTCACTCATAGTAAGCTCGTACTTGTCCCAGAGGGTAGCCTTTAAGCGGTCGTTATCCTTTTCTATAGAAGCCTTTTTCTCGGTAGCGACAGCAAGAGCATTAGAGAATTTAAGCTTATCCTCGCCCTTTTCTCTTATCTCCTTAGCCAGCTCGCTTATTCTCCGCTCGCACTGATTTGAGCCCGAAATAATATCGGAAATAAGCTTCGAATTATCGCCGAAAAGCTTGTTGGCTTCCTCGATTTCCTGTTTCTTAAGGGAAATTTCCTCGTTTATAGCCTCAATTTGCTTACCTATTTCGGCGATTTCCTCATTCATACGCTGACGGTCGCCCTCCGCCATATTCATTGAGCGTTCGAGGTTTTCCTTTCCTGCCATAAGGCTTTCTATGTCCTTTTCGACAGTAAGTCTGTCTATATTGAGCTTTGAGATTTCCTCGGAAAGTCTTGCTCTTTCGGCATTAGCCTTACTTAGCCTTTCTCCTGCCGCCGAAAGCTTTTCCTCGTTTTCGGCAATCTGCTTTTCATATCCGGCAACCGCCTTTTTAGAGCTTTCGATTACGGCTTCCTGCTCGGCAATCTGCTTTCTGCCCCTGTCGATAACTGCTTCGGCGTTATCCTGCTGCTCCTCACATTGGGCAATCAGCTTCTTTACGCCGTCGATTTCGGCGGTAAGACGTATTTCCTCACCCTTAAGCTCGCTGAGACGCTCGTTAAAGCCCTCGATTTCAAGGGACATTTTATTAACCTCAGCCTGTAAATCGGAGAAGCCTGCCCTGAATTCCTCCATTTTCGCAGAGGAGGCCTCAATATCGGCAGTAAGCTTATCTATCTCATGCTTTCGTGAAATTATATTGTTACTTTCCTTAACAGAGCCGCCCGTAAAGGAACCGCCTGCATTTATAATCTGTCCGTCCAGGGTAACAATCCTGAATTTATATCCGTATTTCTTAGCGATAAAGGTTGCGCTGTTGATATCGTCAACAACCGCAGTCCTGCCCAGAACGGATTTTATAATGCCGTCATATTTGCTGTCGTAGCCTACAAGCTCGCTTCCGAGACCCTCGAAGCCATCCTCGTTTTCAAGACCCTCCTGCTTTAGCTCGCTGCCCTTAACCGAGGTTATAGGATAGAAGGTAGCTCGTCCGCCGTTATTATCCTTTAAGTATTTGATACAGCGCTTCGCCGTTTCCTCGTTATCTACTACGATATTCTGTAATGCCGCTCCAAGAGCGATTTCAATGGCAGTGCTGTAGCGGTTGTCAACAGAAATAAGGTCGGCAACGGTACCGTGAATACCGCCAAGCTTACCCGCTTTTTTAGCAGTCATTACAGATTTTACACTGTACTGGTAGCCAACCATATTCTTTTCTACGTCGGAAAGAACCTCTAAGCGCTGTTTCATACCCTGTACGCTTCGGTTAAGCTTTTCGTATTCGCTTTTTCTTTCGTTAAGCTTATCGTTCTTACTCTCGAATAGCTTTGTATAGCCGTTCATTCGGTTTTCTATATCAGCCTTTTCTTCGGTAAGGTCGGAAAGACTGCGGCTTAGTTCTTTTCGCTTTGCTCTGTATTCCTCCGCCGCCTTTTCACGGTTTTCTATCATTTCCTTATCGGCTTGGATTCGTTCCTTAAGCTCGGAAAGATTCTTTTCCGCCTGCTGTGCCGATAGCTTATTTTCAGTCAGCTTCGCATAAAGTGCCGCTGTTTCAGCGTCAAGCCTTTTATAGTCGCCGTCAAGCTCCTTATCCTCTTCATCGGATTTTTCAAGAGAGCTTTTCAGGGCTTCGATTCTTTCATTTACAGCCTCGGCTTCCTTTTTCTTTTCAGAAGCCTTTACTAAAATCTCCTCAATCTGCCGTTCAAATTCGCTGCGGTTTTTATTACCCTCGCTGATACGGTTTTCTATCTCGGTGATACGCTCGTTATTATGCTTTATTTCGTTTTCTAAAACGGCGATTTCCTTATCCTTAAGGGCGATTTCGTCCTTTGCGCTGTCGCTGCTTCTGCGAAGGTCGTCAAGCTGTGCAGCATACTGCCCCTTTTTTATAGAAAGGCGCTCGTTTTCTTCCTCAAGCTCGCTTATTTCCCTGTCGAAATGGTCGCATTCGCCGCTGTTTACAAGTATTGCGTTTTCCGCTTCGTCAAGGCTCTTTCGGAGCATATCAAGCTCGGCGCAGGCTACGGAGATTTCGATACTTTTCTCCTCCTCCATAAGTCCTCTCGCCTTTATTGCCTTTTCCGACTGTCTTTCCAGTACTGGAAGCCGCTCCGATAAGCTAAGCTCTATATCCTTTAAGCGCAGGAAGTTTTCCTCGGCTCTCGAAAGCTCACGCTCCGCCTCTGCCTTTTTATGGAGGAATTTCGAAACACCTGCCGCTTCCTCGAAGATTTCTCTTCGCTGGCTGCCCTTTGCGTTTACTATTTCCGCAACTCTGCCCTGTCCGATAATGGAATAGCCGTCACGGCCGAGACCCGTACCCATAAGAAGCTCGGTTATATCCTTTAATCGGGATTTTTCGCCGTTTATGAGATATTCGCTTTCTCCCGTACGATAAAGCTTTCGGGTAATTATTACCTCGTCGCTGTCAACGGCTAAAGCCCTGTCCTTATTATCTATCGAAAGAGCAACCTTAGCAAAGCCCATCTGCTTACGGGCAACGGTTCCATGGAAGATTACGTCCTCCATTTTATCCCCTCGGAGAGTTTTCGCCCCCTGTTCCCCCATAACCCATCTTAAGGCGTCGCTTATGTTACTTTTTCCGTTACCGTTACTACCTACGATAGCGGTCATTTTCGTGTCGAAATCCAGTACTGTCTTATCCGCAAAGGACTTGAAGCCCTGAATTTCCAGTGATTTAAAATGCATATAATCTCCGTTATATTTTCTGTTTTTAAATGCTATAGGCAACACCGCACAAAGACCGCCTTACGGCTTTACGCACGCCTTGCTTGCATCTTTTCCGTCATCTTGCACAAATTTCGCTTGACTGGCGTCAGCCAGCCTGCACTCAATTTATACAATCTGACGAAAAATCTGACTTCGCAATCCGCACGCAATCTTTGTGCGGTATTGCCTATATTTTTTCTATTCTTAAATGCATTCCTCTTTCGGGCACTGCCTTAAAACGGTAGCCTTGCGCCGAAAGCTTTACTGCATTTTCTCTTTTTTGTCCGTATAGCTTGCTGATATTCCTGCCGTCGGTATAAACGATAAAGTCGGAGCCGCCGAGACGCCTGAATTCCGCTAAAAGCTCGCCGTAGAAAACCCTGCTCTCGACTATTTCTCTTAAGGCAGGATGATACACTCCGCCAAGCATTTTTTCCTCAACCTCGCGGCTTGCGTGAAGTCCGAGACGGATAACGGGAATTCCATTATTCCCGAACATTTTCAGCAATTCCGCACATAAATCAACGGTTTCCTCAAAGGAAAAGCTCTCATATTTTCCCTCGGAAAAAAGCTCGCCCAGCCTTGTACCCTTAAGTATTACGGTGGGATAAACCCTTACCGTATCAGCACCCAGAGCAATAAACTCCTCAGCCGTTTCAATACAGTATTCCCTCTTATCGCCGTAAAGTCCCGTCATCATCTGTAAGCCGAGGGAAAAGCCCCATTCCTTTATGAGCCTTGAAGCCTTTCTTACGTCCTCGGCGGTATGTCCCCTGTCGTTAAGGCGAAGAACCTCGTCATTCATACTCTGCGCTCCCAGCTCGATAGCGGTCATTCCGTATTTTTTTAGAATACCGAGTATTTCCTCGTCGATACAGTCGGGTCTGGTTGAACACCGTATTCCGCAGTATTCCTCAGGATATTTTTCGGTAAAATATGCCGCTGTTTCAAGGAGAGCGGTCATATATTCCCTGTCTATAGCGGTAAAGCTTCCGCCGAAAAAGGCTATTTCCGCCGATATACCCCGTTCCTTTAATACGGGCTGCTGCTTGTCAAGAAGCGCTCTCACCTCTTTGGGAGTGGGGGGGTGTTTCGCTCCGCTTATATACCGCTGGTCACAGAAGGAGCACCTGTTGGGACAGCCGTAATGTGGGATAAATATTGAAAGATTAGTTTGTTTCATAGCCCATAAGGCTTATAGCCTCTTTTGCGGCAGCCTGTTCAGCTTCCTTCTTGCTGTTGCCCGTACCCTTGCCGATAACCTGTCCGTTGAGAAGAACATTGGCGGTAAATGTCTTGTTGTGGGCTGCACCGTGTTCCTCGGGAATTTCGTAGGTAATTCTTTCCTCGGGATTCTGCTGGATTATCTCCTGAAGGATTGTCTTATAGTCGCCGAACATAAGCTTTCCGCTCTTTATTGTTTCTATAGAGGGCAGGAATTTCGTTATGAATTCTCTTGCGGCTTCAAGTCCGCCGTCAAGGTAAATTGCCGCTATAACCGCTTCAAAAGCGTCCGCAAGAATAGACTTACGGTCACGGCCGCCTGTATTTTCCTCGCCCTTTCCGAGCTTTATATATGCTCCGAGGTTAATTTTCTTTGCGAAGCTATAGAGGCTATCCTCGCATACAAGCTTAGAGCGTATTTTCGTAAGCTTTCCCTCGGGAACGTCAAGATTAAGAAAAAGATATTTCGATACCACAACGGAAAGAACGCTGTCGCCCAGGAATTCAAGGCGTTCGTTGCTGTTATGCTTTCCGTTAACAAAAGAGGAATGGGTCAGAGCCTCCTCCGGTAACGAAGTATTATTGAATTTGTAGCCTATTGCCTCTTCAAACTTATTCACTTACAGCTTCCTTCTTTCCGAGAACCGCAACCGCTTCCGTAATCTCGCCGATTACGTCCTTTTCTACGAACTCCTTAGCCTGTCTTATAGCATTCTTGAAGGCTAAAGCGTCGCTGCTTCCATGAGCCTTAATAACGGGCTTAGCCGTTCCTAAAAGAGGCGAGCCCCCTACCTCACGGTAATCCATCTGCTTCGATACCGCCTTTATGCCCTTCATGGAGAATACTGCGCCGATTTTAGCCATACCGCCGCCGAATATAGTTTCCTTAAGGGCTTTCTTCATGAATTTTCCCATACCCTCTACGGTTTTAAGATAGATATTTCCCGTAAAACCGTCGGTAACGATA
>JAEDHF010000077.1 GCA_016297165.1 Oscillospiraceae bacterium
TGTCACACAAGCTATAACGGGAAGGCGAATAACTGCTATTATCGTGAGCTTGATATGGAAACAATGAAGCTGATAAATCTTAATGAAAGAGGTAACAAAAATGGATAATGTAATGATGGATTTATACGAAACAGTCCTTGAAAGAAAGAGCGAAAAGCAGGAGGGCTCATACACCTGTTATCTTTTCGAAAAGGGTATAAACAAAATCCTTAAGAAGTGCGGAGAGGAATGTACCGAGATGGTAATCGCCGCTAAGAACGAGGATAACGACGAGCTTAAGAACGAAATTGCCGACCTTATGTACCATATTATGGTAATGTGCGTTGAGCGGGGCCTTAAGTGGGAAGAGGTAGAAGCGGTTCTTGCCGAGAGAAGCAATAAGACAGGCAATTTAAAGCAGTTCCATACCGTAGATAAGAATACCTGATATGAATAAAACAAGTGCTCTCTGAATGACAGGGAGCACTTTTTTGTCCGTTATGCTGTTGTTTCGATTTCGGGCGGTTTGATATTCGCTTTTTCTTCGGGGAGAGGCTCTCCTCTGTAGAGCACCTTCATTATTATAGGCGTGGAAATAGATGAAACAAGAATAAGCAGTATTACCGAAGCAAAGTATATCGGGTCAAGAAGTCCTACCGCAAGCCCTTTCTGCGATACAATAAGGGCGACCTCTCCTCGGGTCATCATACCAACTCCCACCTTAAGGCTATCCTTAAAGTTATATTTAAAGCATTTCGCCACAAGTCCGCAGGCGATTATCTTTGCAAGAATGCCCACAAGGACAAAGGCAACAGAGAACAGAAGGATATCTATAGAAAAATTATCAAATTTCGTTTTCAGACCAATACTTGCAAAGAAAACGGGTCCGAAAAGCATATAGGAGCTTATATCCATCTTTTCGGCAATATATTCGGAATCACGGAGGTTACAGAGGATAAGTCCTGCAACATAGGCACCGGTAATATCAGCGATACCGAAGAATTTTTCAGCCGCATAAGCCATAAACATACAAAGAGCAAGACCGAGTATCGGGATACGGCGCTGATGGGGATAACGCTTGTCGATATACTTGAAGGCGTAATAGGTTGCAACTCCGACGCCGCCGCTGAACAGAATGAAGAGTCCGGTGTTTACGAGAACGTCCGTAGGGTTTGCTGTCGGGGACTTAAGTCCTACCACGAAGGTAAGAACGATAATTCCTATAATATCGTCTATAATAGCGGCGCTTACGATAAGTGTACCGATTTCGCTTTTAAGGCGTCCGAGCTCTTTTAATGTCTGAACGGTTATGCCTACCGAGGTGGCAGTAAGTATTGTTCCTATGAAAATACCTCTGTAGAAGCTGTCGGTTCCTATTTCTCCGAAACCGTAGAAACAGCCGTAAAGAAGAGTACCGCATATAAGAGGGAAGAATACACCGACCAATGCAATAAGAGCCGCCTTTGGTCCTGTTTTAAGAAGGTCTTTAAGATTGGTTTCAAGTCCAGCACCGAACATCAGAAGAACAACGCCGATCTCTGCCATAAGGGACAAAAAGTCTGACTGTTCAACAATTCTTAAGCAGCAGGGTCCGATTACAAGTCCTGCAATAATTTCTCCCACAACTGCAGGTACCTTAAGCCTTTTCGCTAAGATGCCGAAGGTTTTCGCCGCTATAATAATTATAGCGAGGTCCTTAAAGAATTCAAATGTTTCCATAGTATATCAAGGGAAAAACCCTTTATAACGCCTCCGTCTAAGTTTTTCTCACAATTTCAAATTATACCACAACGGTTAAGTATTTTCAAGCATAACCGAGCAATAAAGCTAACGATTAAATCCAGCCAAAGGGCAGAAAATTTGTGTATTAACACAATGGTTTTATATCAGGAACAGAAAAAGCCGCTTATCCCTGACAGGATAAGCGGCTTTAGCGGTATTATTCAAAAAAATAGCTCAGAAGGCGGAACGAATAAGCGTATTAAGCCTGTCGGCGAACAGGGGCGGAATATTATGCGCCGCCTTATCCCAGATTTCATAGCGGCAATTCGGATTGAGCTCCGCCATTTTCTTTACACTGTCGGTTACATCAGCCTGTTCTTTTACTCCTGCGAGAGCGATAACGGGGAAGGAGACAGCTTTAAAACCGGGGACGCTGTCGAGGGTAATTTTGTTATCGACTGCGTTTCGAACAGTTTCTTCCTTTACATTCTGCATCTGATTAACGAATTTCTTTCGTTCCTCTTTTGGAAGTCCGTTCATCATACCGATAAGATTACACATAAACTTATTTTTAAAGGTGGAGAGCTGCTTAAGGTTCATATTTATAACCTTAGTGAAAAACGGCTCCTCCTTTATCAGCCACGGGCTTATAAGAATTGCGCTTTCGAAAAGCTCCGGATAATCGGAAATAAGCTTAAATCCAATCTGTGCACCGAGAGAAAAGCCTACGAGATAAACCTTTTTGCCAAGGCTTTTGATGTAGCTTCCAAGCTCATTTATGCAGGCTTCCGTTTCAAAAACACGTCCTGCCTCGTCGCCGTAGCCCATAATATGGGGTACGATTATGTGGTATGTATCAGCGAGAGAATACTGCTTTCCGAAGGAATGAACGAAATTCGCTCCGTGAAGCATAACAATTATTTTTTCGTTTTCTTTCCCTAATTCTTCGATTTTCATAAATTTCGCCTCCAATAAGGCTATTATAGCATATTTGTCCGGTAAAATCAACTGAGTTAACAATAATTTGCTATATAAAGAAAACTATTATTCTTCCTCGTCGGGAACATATTCCATTATATCTCCCGGCTGACAGTTAAGAACCTTACAGATAGCCTCAAGAGTTGAGAAGCGTATTGCGCTTACCTTTCCTGTTTTAATTTTCGAGAGGTTTACGTTAGCTACGCCTACCTTTTCGGAAAGCTCGTTAAGGGACATTTTTCTGTCCGCCATTACACGGTCAAGCCGCAGAATAATCGCCATTTCTTATTCCTTTCTTTTTCAGAGTGTTTCGTCGGATTCCTGCTGAAGCTTACAGCCGTAGTTGAATATGTAGGAGAAGGTGCAGATAATTGCTCCCATAAGGCAAAGGCTGCTGTCGCTCAATTCGAATTCGATTGTATCCGCTATAATTTCTAAGGAACATAACAGGTTGCCTGTAAATTTTACGAGAAAGGCTAAGGCGCCGCTTGCTGCAAGAGTAATTCCGACAGCTCTTATTTTATCGCCTATGTCATATCTGAATGGCGTTTCGCCGTCCTTTAGCTTTCCAAAAATGGCTGCTGAAAACTTCAGAGCGATACAAATGCCAATACAGCATATTATACTGAAAATATTAGTCAGAATAACCGAGAGTAAAGAGGTTTCCGTAGAAGCTGAGACGCTATCGGCATTAAAAATAGTTTCCCATAGTAAGAATAAGGCTCCTGCTATAAAAGCAACAAGACCTATTATTGAGAAAACCTCAAAAACCTGGCAGGCTGAAATAAATTCGGCAGTTTCCTTCTTGTGCGTTCTTTTGTTAATGTCAAGCATAATAATACTCCTTTATATCGATTAGATTTCAATAAGCTTATCTTGATTGCATTATAACACGATGTTTTATGTTTGTCAATAGAAATTTAATGAAAAACGTTAAATTTTTTATGTTTTTGCTTTTAGGCATATAAAAACGACCGAAGCCGTTACGGCTCGGTCGTAAAGAATTATGTTGCTTTTTTCCTTTCGGAAAGTCTTTTAATGAGATGACCCACAACTAAAACGGCAACACCCAACAGAGCTCCGATAACTGCCCCGGCTATTACATCGGTAGGAAAGTGGACGTAAAGATAAAGCCTTGAAAAGCCGGTAAGGAACGCAAAGCCAAGTCCCGAGAGTCCTGCCCATTTTTTATATTTAAAAAGGGCTGCTGCCGCCGCAAAGGATATCAGCGTATGGGTAGATGGGAAGGAGGTTCCGAAGGGCGGGGTTATTATTATCGGAAAATCGTTAACAATAAAGGGTCGCTCTCTCATAAAAAGCGGCTTGATGAGTACCTCTCCCACAAAAATGCTTAAGGCTACAGCGGCTATTACATAAATGCCGTTTATACGCTGTTTCTTAAAAAACAGCATTATAGCGCCGATTATAGTCCAGATTACTGCCCCTCCGAGAAAGCTTACCGCTTTCATCAGAAAATCCATAAAGGGACAGGCAACAGTATCCTGAATACCGTTAAGAACGGCGAAATCAAACTCGGTAAGGATTTCGAACATTATATAGTCTCCAGAACAATACAATATTTTTTAGCTTCTCCCGAAGACGCTCGCTGTATTCCTCGTTTTTCTGCGAAAATACCGCTGTCTGTGTCGTAGTCATCACAGCCGCACCAGGGCTCAATGCAGATGAAGGGAGCGTTTTTATGGTCAGGAGTCCAGACGCCCAGCGATGTAAAGCCCTTCCAGCTTACCTTAACTCCGCTTCCGTCTTTTTTGGATATAAGGGAGCAGGATTCAGAACTGATAGTGTCAAAATAAACACAGTCGTTATCGAAAAGAGGATAGCTGAGCTCGAATTCTCTGCTGTCCCTTAATCTTGAAATACGGTTGTTATCTCCCCACATACGGGTTTTAAGATTCATAACAGGGCTGTTTACCGTTTCGTTCTTTTCGAAAACAAGTTTATAATCGGAAATATCCTCACAGGCGAAGGCGGGATGTCCGCCGATACAGTAATACATATCCGTCTCACTCTTGTTTTCTACGGTATAATCTATTACGAGCTTACCGCCGCTAAGGGTATAGGTAAGCTTAACTTCGAAATCAAAGGGAAAGCTTTTCTTTGTCTCCTCATTGGAAGAAAAGGTGAATTCTGCCTTATTTTCGGACAGTACCTTAGCGGTAAAAACGTTATCCCTTGCGAAGCCATGCTTTGTTATGGAGTATTCCTTTCCGTTTATGATAGTTTTTCCTTCACGGAGATTTCCAATCATAGGGAAGAGAAAGGGAGAGCTTTTTCCCCAGTATTTCTCGTCGGCGCACCACATTATTTCCTTACCGCCGATTATGAGAGACTTTAGCTCTGCGCCCTTGTCCTTTATTACGGCAGTATCATTTCCATCAATAAGCTTAATTTCCATTTTCGTCCTCTTATTTCTTTGCGTCCTTTTCACGCTGGCTGTTAATATCGTTAAGCATGAGCTGCAGCCTTTCGGGGAGGTTTCTTTCCGTTCCTTCGAAATCTGGAAGCTCCGACCAGGTAATTACATTTTCAGCAGTCATAACCTTTTTGAAGAATTCCTCGTCCATTTTTTCCTCGTTAATACGTGGAATGCCTAAAACAGTGGTGCTGCTGTAAATAAAATCGCTGTTCCAGGGCATAAAGTAAAGCCATTTTACTTCATCCGAAAGAGCGGCTATCTCGTCGGAATCGGGTATATATCCACATTCGGAAATAGCAGTCATTTTTCCCTCGGCAGTAAGCTTAATAAGGTTATTGTACTGTGACTGCTGAGCGCTGTGGTCGGGGCTGTTGGGATAAATATCCATACCCGAAATATCGTAGGTGTTGGGATGTACCTGTGTATGTCTGTTCTGACCGTTCCATACCCATATAAGGTTTGTAAGCTTATGGTAGTTTTCGAGACGGTCGTATATCATATACCAGAGCTTCTGATAAAGCTGTTTTTCGGCAGCCTCTTTTGTATTTACTCCCCACCAGAACCAGTCGCCGCTTCCTTCGTGGAGCGGGCGCCAGAGTACGGGTACGCCTGCGGCTTCGAGGCGCTGAAGCTCATGTGCGATAAGGTCGATATCGTGTACTGCAACCTCATATTCCTTTGTGCCGGGAGTTACTGCATTTTCAAGGCTGAAATTCGTTATATACTTGCTGTAGAAGGCGTGACCGTTATCGGGATTATCTATATCTGCGGGAACATTCCAATGCCAGGTAAAGGTAACAAGTCCGCCGGATTTTGTGTGCCAGTCTATCGCCATTTGCGTCCAGTCGGAGCCGTCTCCATCGGGAGTAGTCGTGAAAATAAAGTCGAAGCCCTTGATTGCGGGTAAATCCTCGGTAAGATAATAGTAGAGAATATCCTCGCTTGCCTTGATATTTTCCATTTGCTGAGCTGCAATAATATTTTTTCCGTAGTTTTCTCTGAGCCAGTCGAAAACAGCCTTGGTTTTCGGGTTTGTATTATCGGAAACGGGATCGCCCTCGGGAACAGTCTTAGCGTCAAGGTCGGCTAAAAGCTTGTCGAAATCCGTCTGATATGCTAAAGCTACTTCCATATCTACATCGCCCTCAGCAGTCATTACTACAGGGTTGGACAGGGGAACTTGCTGCTCCTCGGTAACGTTTTCGGCAGCCCCGGTATCGGAAGGCAAGGTGTCTGAAGTCTGTGCATTTCCGCAGGAGCACAGCATAGCGAGAGTAAGTAATCCTGCTGTAAGTCTTAATCCTTTTTTCATAGGTGTATATCCCTTTCCATATTTTCGAGAGTTTCCCAGTCGTCCTTTAAAAACATATTCATAATATGCTTTATTACGGCAGGAGAATTTCCTAAAAAGCGTTCCTTCATCTCAATAGCTTTTTCCTCGCTTGGCGCATAAAGCTTTATATCGAGGATAATCTCGCCGTTAATCTCATTTAGAAATTTTACGTTAAGGTCGTATCTTCCGCGGATATAATCATAATTTATATAACATCTGACTGATTTTTCCCGTTTAAGTCTTTCGATAACCTCTTTTCCTGTAGCGACTGTTTTTTCCCTTATGGTAAGAGGAATACGGGTTTCGGAAAACTGTTCGGAGAGAGTTTTTCCCTCTTCGGTAATGGAATAGAAGCGCTCGCCCTTTTCCTTATCGTTTCTAACGGTTATGAGCTTTTTTTCCTCCATAACGCCAACCTGGGTCATAAGCTCAAAGTAATTGGCGGATTCAAGAGAAAGGACAATTTCGCTTATAACCGAGTCACCAAGGTCGCCGAAGCAGTCCAGTATATAGCAGAAGTAAACGCATAAATCAAAATCTTCATTAACTTTAATAGGAGATATTTCCACTTATTTCCTCCTTAAAATAGCATAAAATCAAATCAGGAATGAAAGAATAGCGATATTCGCCGCCGCCTCAACGCAGGGTACCGCTCTCGGTACTATGCAGGCGTCATGTCTGCCCTTTATTTCGAGAGTAGTATTCTCCATTTTTACATAGTCAACGGTTTTCTGTGGCTGAGCAATAGAGGGTGTGGGCTTTACTGCCACATTGAATATTACGGGCATACCGCTTGTTATTCCGCCGAGAATACCGCCGTTATTGTTGGTTTCGGTTTTAACTGTTTCTCCGTCGGTAACGAAGGGGTCGTTAGCCTTCGAGCCTCTCATTTCCGCAAAATCAAAGCCTTTTCCGAAGGCTATAGCCTTTATAGCGGGAATTCCGAAAACAATCTGCGAAATCCTGTTTTCGATACCGTCGAACATAGGTGAGCCGATACCTGCCTTAATGCCGATAACAGCACATTCAATAGTACCGCCAACGGAATCAAGGCTCATTCTTGCGTCATTTACGTGTCTTTTCATTTCTTCAGCCTTACTCTCGTCAATAAGCGCCATTTCACGCTTCTTGATGCTATCGAAAAGGTCGGGTTCAAGGCTGACGGGGTTGAAGTGTTCGTCATATACTCCGTCAATACTTAAAATATGAGCGCAGGAGTATATTCCCATCTGTTCGAGAGCCTGTCCACAGACTGCACCTGCAAAAACCAGGGGAGCGGTAATTCTGCCCGAAAAATGGCCGCCGCCTCTTAAGTCGTTGGCGTAATTGTATCTGACTGAGCCGGTATAATCGGCATGACCCGGACGGGCTACAGTTTGAATATTGCCGTAATCGGAGGAATGCTGGTCGGTGTTACGGATAACGGCGGATAGGGGTGTACCCGTAGTTTTTCCGTTAATATAGCCCGAAAGAATCTCGGGCATATCCTTTTCGCTTCTGTTCGTACTCATTCCGTCCTTTTTAGGCGCTCTTCTTGCCATAAATTCAAGAATTCTGTCGAAATCGAGAGGAATTCCTCCGGGAAGTCCGTCGATAACTACGCCGATACCTGCACCGTGGGATTCGCCGAATATGGAAACGGAAAGGTTTCCGAAATGTATGTTAGATGACATCGAATTTTCCTCCGAGCATTTTAAAATCATCAAAGAAGGTGGGGTAGGATTTAGAAACGCATTCTGCACCCTTAAGGATAACGGGGGAAGCACATCTTTGCGAAGCTATGGAAATTGACATAGCTATCCTATGGTCGGTCCAGCATTCGCATTCGCCACCCTTAAGCTCCTTAACTCCCTTTATCACGAGAGTATCACCCTCAACCCTTATATCGGCGCCAAGCTTAGAAAGCTCGCCCGAGGTTACGGCAAGACGGTCGCACTCCTTAATTCTAAGCCTTTCACAGCCTCTTATATAGGAAGTACCCTCTCCGAAGCAGGCTAAAACGCTCATAATCGGTACAAGGTCGGGAATCTGGCTTGCGTTAACGTCAAAGCCTCTACCCGTTCTTATAAACTCCTCTGTAATACGGAGTATTTCACGGTCGCCCTGAAGGCTGTCGGGATTGAGTCCGTCTATTTGAAGCTCTGCGCCTAATGCCTTAGCTACACAGAAAAACGCCGCCTGTGACATATCGCCTTCAACGGTATATTCACGGGGTCGGTACTTTTGTCCGCCCTTTATGAAATATTCGTTTTCTCTCTCCTCTACGGTTATGCCGAAGCTTTTCATAACGTCAATAGTAAGGTCGATATAAGGCTTTGACTCTAAGGGAGAGGTAATTTTAATTATGCTGTCCTCTTCGAGAAGAGAAAGAGCGAAAAGAAAGCCCGTAATAAACTGGGAGGAGATGTTTCCCGCTATTTCGTAAACTCCGCCGCTGAGCCTGCCCTCTGTAATATAGGGCATTTTCTCGGTTATGAAGGTTACGCCGTGCTTTTTGAACTCGGTAAAGTAGGGGGTAATCGGTCGGTTGGGAAGGTTTGCTCTTCCGCGGAAGGTAGAACGACAGCCGAGAGCCGCAGCAACAGGCACAATAAAGCGAAGTGTAGAACCGCTTTCGTGGCAGTCGATATCAGCTTCCTCGGGGATTCTTCCTATG
>JAEDHF010000078.1 GCA_016297165.1 Oscillospiraceae bacterium
ATAGGACATAGGAAGATTGAACTTAACGTTGTCTCCTGCATCATAGAAGCCGCCGCTAAGGTCCAGACCCACGTCGCTTCCGTCCTTAAGGCAGGAATCCCCTCTCCAGTTACAGCGGAAATTGTCGGGTAAATCTCCCGAACGCTGTAAGTCATAGAAAAGGATGGATTTCTGAAGAGCCTCGCCGTAGTTGAAATCGGAGGTCTGAGGCTTGCCTTCCTTTTCCGTAGGATTATCGGAAAGCTTCTCGCTTACGGGGTTTTCCTCATTTTTCGGGGTGGTATTGTCCGTAGCGACGGTGCTTTCTGCGACAGTATCCGAAACAGGAGCGTCGGAAATGACGGGCGAATCGGTTGGAACAGGTGTGATTGTGCTTTCTCCCGTGAAGGTCTGATATGTAATTTCGCCGTTTTCCGAATTCTCCGTTACAGGGGAGAGGTCGGCGCCGGAATTTCCGGGAGCCTCGTTTTCGGAATTACAGGCGGAAAGAAGAAGTACCGCAGCTAAAAAAAGAGGTAGTATTTTTTTCATTTTCTTTTTCCTTTCAGCGTATTAAAGTATATTATACCATATTTGTAGGAATTGTGCAATATCATTTCGCAAGGATTTTCTTAAAAATTTTTCAAAAAATGCTTGCATTTGCTAAAATAATATGATATAATAGAGCGTACGTCAAATAAAAACGAATTTTAATATATATTACAGGAGGCAAAAATGGGAATTATTGAAATTATTGCGGCTATTGTGCTTATAATCGCATGTATCATTATCGTAGCCGTTGTACTTATGCAGGAATCCAAGCAGGGTATGTCCAACGTTATCACAGGCGGAAGCAACGATAACTACTTCCAGAAGAACAGCGGAAGAACAAAGGAAGCACAGCTTGCACGCTTCACAAAGGTAGCTGCAATCACCTTCTTTATCGTAGCTATCGCAGTTAACGTTGTTGCTATCTACTGGGGCGGCGCTGATACTTCGGGTAACGCCGGCGGAAATACCACAATCGAAAGCACAGATGACGCCGGAGAGGATGTAAGCGTTGAGGAATCGGACGACGCCGATGTAACAGACGTTTCCGAGGACGCAGAGGGCGAAGCTCCTGCCGAGGAGAATACCGAAGCTGCAGAAGGCACCGGGGCTGCTGAATAATCTTCAGGAAAGTGAACATTGAATCGGCGAGGTTTTCCTTGCCGATTTGTTTTTACCGGTGACCATAATGAGGAGAAGATTATGGAAATAAGATTTGACCGTTCGAGGCATTTCGATATGCCGAAATTATTCTATTTTACCGCCAACAACAGCACGGTAGGAAGCCTTAATACCTTTAACTACAGGGTTTCTCCCAAGGAGGACAAGCTTAAGGCGTCGGTATGGTACGGGCTTATGTGCTCCGAGCTTGCGGAAATGGTAGCGGAAAATGAATTTCCTATGGATACCGAGGGCTATAAGGAAATGATATACTGGGTTGACGAGCAGTATGATTTATACGCCGAAAAGCTGAGAAATGGCGAGGTTGAGCCCCGACGTACCTTTGAGGAGAGGGACTGATTACTTTTCCGCTACGATAGGATAGCCCTCGATATATTCCTTTATGATATCGGGGTTTTCTTCTGCCTGCATAAATATTTCCTTGGCAATTTTTTCGCCGAAGGTCTTTGTTTTTGAGAAGTCCATAGCAGTCATACTTTCACAGACGGGGGACAGGACGATAACGAGCTTATCTCCCTTTCGCATTACACGGTATGGCCAGATTTTACAGTCAAATGGCTTAGCATTATCGTCGAGACAGCACCCTTTTTCCGTAAGGGCAGGGCAGTATGCCAACCCTTCGTCGTTGAAGCTGAGGGCGAATCGGTAGCTTTTCTCGCCGTAGGGGAGAAGCTCTCCCTTTTTGCATTGTTCCTTTACTATTTCGGCGGTCTTTTCGGATATAACGGGATTTTCCCAGGAATCCTCCCTGTCGAAGGAACAGCAGAGCCTGCACTTAGCGCAGGTTTTCGGGGATAGTATTTCTTTAAGCATATATAAAAAATCCTTTCTTTTCATTTCGCTATTATTCTACCACGTTCGGGCAAAAAAATAAAGAAAAATATTTTTAAAAAACTATTGACAAATGAAAAAGTATGTTGTATACTATCAAAGTATTATAAACAAAAAGTAGATTTCTCTCACCCGTCGGCGCATAAGGCAGCCAGATGCGGTTGTTTATAAAATTCATATTATAAGTGGATTTTGTAGGCGTGGGAGTTATCCTGCGCTTTTTGTTTTGCTTTAGAAAGGGAGTGTACACTATCAGCACAAAGGAACTTCTCATCAACGACGAAATTCACGAAAAGGAAGTCAGGGTAATCGGTGACGACGGCGAACAGCTCGGCGTTATGTCCTCCGATGAAGCCTTAGCCCGTGCAGAAGAAGCAGAGCTTGACCTCGTTCTTATCGCACCGCAGGGTAATCCCCCTGTATGCCGTATCATGAACTACGGTAAGTATCGTTTTGAGCAGTCAAAGCGTGAAAAGGAAGCAAGAAAGAACCAGAAGCAGGCAGAGCTTAAGGAAATCCAGATGTCGCTCAATATCGACACCAACGATTTCAACACTAAGGTTAACCAGGCTGTTAAATTCCTCAAAAACGGGGATAAGGTAAAGCTCCGCGTACGTTTCAGACGAGCAAGAGAGCTTTCTCACATGAATCTCGGCGAAGAGCTTATGAAAAAGTTTGTTGAAGCCTGTGCTGAATTTGGTGCTACCGATAAGCCCGCTACCTTAGAGGGTAAAAACTATATGATAGTTATTTCACCTAAGACTGCTGCGGCTGCAACCAAGAAAGCAAAGAACAGCGCTGAGTAATCGGCGCAAAAATAATAAGGAGGATATCAAAATGCCTAAGAACAAAATCAAAACACACAGCGGAGCTAAAAAGCGCTTTAAGTTTACAGCTAACGGTAAGGTAAAGTACCAGCGTACAAACCGCCGTCACAGACTTACTCAGAAGGCTACAAAGCGTAAGAGAATCAACCGTGCAGCAGGCTACTGCGATTGCACAAACGTTGCAGAAATCAAGGCACTTATGCCCTACGCTAAGTAATTGACGAACGAAAGTAAACAGGAGGAATTGAATAATGGCACGTATTAAAGGCGCATTAGCTACTCGTAAGAGAAGAAATAAAGTTTTAAAGCTTGCAAAGGGCTACTGGGGCGGTAAGAGCAGACTTTTCAAGACTGCTAAGGAAGCTGTATGGAAGTCCGGCAAGTATGCATACATCAGCAGACGCTTAAAGAAGAGAGACTTCAGAAAGCTCTGGATTACAAGAATTTCCGCAGCCTGCAAGCTCAACGGAATGAACTACTCCACATTTATCAACGGCTTAAAGAAGGCTAATATCTCCCTTAACCGTAAGATGTTATCCGAAATTGCCATCAATGACGCAGCAGGCTTCACAGCATTATGCGAAAAGGCTAAGGCTGCTCTTTAAGAGTAAAAATTATCACGCCCGTTATATATCGGGCGTGATATTTTCGCATTTAAGGCAATTTGTTTCGGTGTGAGTTTTTACCGGTTTTTCTGCTTTTTCTCGTCCTTTACGATTATTTTTTCTGTTTTTTCCGTTTCCTCGGGATAGCGGTTAAAGTAGAAAATGCAGATAATTATTGAGGCTAAAACCGAGAGGACAACGCCGCCCAGCACAAAGCCACCGAAGAAATTGGCGAGGGCTTTATCTTCTGAAATATAGCCCATAAAGCCTTCGAAGGCTTCGGAAAGCGTTACGCTGTGGTTATTCATTACCCCCTTAAGGGTAATACCGTAGCCAGAAATAATAACGGTTATTACGCTTAATATGGGGCAGGATATTACACCGAAGGCGTCAAGCTTTTTTGCTAAAAAGCGATAGTCCGAGAATATGATTGCCGTAGCCGCTAAGGCGGTTATAAGCGGCGCAAGGGTCAGCGAAAAGGAGAAGGATGCAATAGTGCTTCCCGATTCGGGCGTTACTACGAAAACGGCGAGAGCGAATACTGCAAAAGCCCCCACGAGAGCGCCGATAAAGCCCTTTATACTGTTTATATCAAAGGAAAGGCGAATCCTTTTCTTATCCTTCGGAGCTTTTTTCTTAACCGGCTCCTCATATTCGGGAGGAAGAACCGCCTTCGTTCCGGTTATTCCGAGACCATTTATAACAACGGTAAGTTTATCTAAAAAATCAATAAGAAGCAGTAGGTTTTCCTGTAAAAGCTTAAGCTTAGAAAGTTTAATTTCGATAAAGCCGTATTCGGTTTTACTGTTGTTTATTGTATTTTTAGACAAGCTCCTGCTTAAGCTTATTATGGCTTCGGAAAGCTCCTTTTCAAAAGTATAAGGCTTTTCGCAGTATATTCTTACGATATATTCTCCGCCCCTGTCGGAAACTACCGTTCCGTAGCCGTTTTTGTCCCCGATAAGCGAGACTCTGTCGCTGTCGTAGGAAAGCCCGGAGTCCTGTTCCGCAAGGGATAATTCAGAAAAAATCATCTTAAATCGTTCCTTTATATGTGATAGATTTATTTTAGCACACCGTGGGAGTAAAGTCAAATGAATATTTCATCAAGGAAAAACAGCGCTGTTTTCCGATACAGGAGCCTTAACCGTGACCGTAAGGTAAGGGAAGAGGCGGGCGAATTCAATATTGAGGGCGCTAAGCTTTGCTTTGAGGCAGTAAGCTGCGGACTGAAAATAACTGCCGCCTTTATAACGGAAAGCGCAGCAGCAAAATATCCCGCAGTATATGATGCGTTAAAGAAAAAAACCGAGCCCTTTGTCATAACCGAGGACATAAGCGAATATATTTCCGATACAAAGTCACCCCAGGGTGTTTTTGTTACAGCCGAAATGCTTGATAAGGGCAGGAATACCGAAATAATAGAAAGCGGAAAATACGTAATCCTTGACGGGCTTCAGGATTCGGGAAATATCGGAACAATCCTTCGTACCGCCGACGCTCTCGGAATGGACGGGGTTATTCTCTCTCCCGACTGCTGTGACGTTTATTCTCCGAAAACGGTAAGAGGAGCTATGGGCTCTCTTTTCAGGATTCCTTTTTTCCGTGCAGTACTGCCCGAAACTATAGAAAAGCTTAAAAATAAAGGCTTTAAGGTTTATGCCGCTATGCTTGATGAGAGGGCGGAAAGCCTTTCGGCTACGGTTTTTCCCAAAAAAACCGCTGTAATTATCGGAAACGAGGGAAACGGTGTATCGGCGGAGGCTGCCGCAGCTGCAGAAAACAGATTATATATTCCTATACAGAACGCAGAATCCCTTAACGCCGCTGTGGCGTGTTCGATAATATGCTGGGAGATAAAAAGACAGACAACAGAAAGGATAGATTAGCTTTGTCAGATTTAGTTATACTTGAGTCGCCTGCTAAGGCTAAAACAGTTAAAAAATATCTTGGAAAAAACTATGACGTTGTGGCTTCCTTCGGACATATAAGAGATTTGCCGAAATCGAAGCTTGGCGTTGATATTGAGAATAATTTCGAACCTCATTATGAGAATAAGCGTGATAAGGCTTCTCTTATAAAGGAGCTTAAGGCGCAGGCTGCCGCCGCTGATACAGTCTATCTTGCAACTGACCCGGATAGAGAGGGTGAAGCTATTTCCTGGCATTTAGCCCACGTTTTAAAGCTGGACGATAAGAAGGCGGTAAGAGTAACCTTCAGCGAGATTACAAAATCAGGCGTAAAATACGGTATGGAACATCCCCGTACCATTGATATGGACCTCGTAAACGCACAGCAGGCAAGACGTATTCTTGACCGTATTGTTGGCTATCAGCTCAGCCCCTTCCTCTGGAAAAAGGTAAGAAGAGGTCTTTCTGCAGGACGTGTGCAGTCGGTTGCCGTTCGTCTTATCGTTGACCGCGAAAAGGAGATAAACGCTTTCGAGAGCCAGGAATACTGGACAATCGACGCAAAGCTTCACGGCGCTTCTTCAAGAAAGCAGTTTCCTGCAAAGCTTACAGAGGTTGACGGAAAGAAAACCGAGCTTAAAACGAAAAAGGAAGCCGACGTTATCCTTAAATACCTTGAAGGACAGGACTTCATCGTTTCGGGCATAAAGAAATCCGTTAGAAAGAAACAGCCTGCACCACCCTTTACTACCTCGACAATGCAGCAGGAGGCTTCCCGAAAGCTGTCCTTTAACGCAAGAAGAACAATGAAGGCGGCGCAGGAGCTTTACGAAGGCGTTGAAATCGAAGGACAGGGCGCAGTAGGTCTTATAACCTATATGAGAACCGACAGCCTTAGAATTTCCGAGGAGGCGCAGAAAGCGGCGGCAGAGCTTATTAAGGAACGCTACGGCGACCAGTATGTTCCCGCTAAGCCTAAGGTTTATAAGTCGAGAAGCAACTCCCAGGACGCTCACGAGGCTATTCGTCCCTCTATCGTTTCTATTACCCCCGAACAGGCGAAAATCAGCCTTACCTCCGACCAGTATAAGCTTTATAAGCTGATATGGGAGAGATTTATGGCGAGCCAGATGGAAAATGCTCTTCTTGACGCAGTAGCTATTGATATTACGGCAGGAAACTGTCTTTTCAAGTCTACAGGCTTTACGGTAAAATTCGATGGCTTTACCCGTCTTTATGAGGAAAGTACCGATAGCGGCGACGAGGAAGGAGGGGCACTCCCGAAGCTCTCCGAAAATGAAAAGCTTTCGGTAGTTTCCGTTCTCGGAAACCAGCATTTCACCCAGCCGCCACCCCGTTATACAGAAGCAAGCCTTATAAAGGCTCTCGAAGAAAACGGTATCGGACGTCCTTCTACCTTTGCTCCTACGATTACTACCATTCTTGACAGGCATTATGTTGAGCGTGAGCAGAAATCCCTTAAGCCGACCCCTCTGGGAAATGTTATAACCGAGCTATTAAGCGAGCATTTCGAAAAAATCGTAGATACGAAGTTTACCGCTAAAATGGAAAGCGACCTGGATAAGATTGAAGAGGGTAAGGCAGAGTGGTACAACGTTCTTAAGAGCTTCTATGTAGATTTCGATAAAACTCTTAAAAAGGCCTCCGACGATATGGAGGGAAAGAGGGTTAAGATTCCTAACGAGCCTACGGATATTGTCTGTGAACTTTGCGGAAAGCACATGGTTATAAAGATAGGAAAGTTCGGAAAATTCCTGGGCTGTGAGGGCTTCCCTGAATGCAGGAATACAAAGAAGATAGTTAACGAAACCGGGGGTAATTGCCCTAAATGCGGAAAGAAGATGCTTGCCCGTAAGAGTAAGAAGGGAAAGCCCTTTTTCGGCTGTGAGGACTATCAGAATTGCGGCTTTATGACCTGGGATACTCCCGTAAGTACGGTATGCCCCAACTGCGGCTCGACTCTTTTCAAGAAGGCAGGCAAGAAGGGTAAGCTTTACTGCGCTAAGGAAGGCTGCGGCTATGAAGCCGAGGCTACGGAAAAGGACGAGACTGATGAAGGTTAAGGTAATCGGCGCAGGACTTGCAGGCTGTGAGGCTGCATGGCGGCTAGCCGCCGAGGGCTTCGAGGTAGAGTTATACGAAATGAAGCCGAAGAAGTTTTCTCCCGCCCATCATTACGAGGGCTTTGCGGAGCTTGTATGCAGCAACTCCCTTAAGGCGGCAAGAGTAGAAAGCGCCGCAGGAATGCTAAAGGAAGAAATGCGGATTTTAGGCTCTCTTACTATGGAGGCTGCCGCCGCTACCGCCGTTGACGCAGGGGGAGCTCTTGCGGTAAACAGGACTGGTTTTTCTGATTACATTACCGCTAAAATAAAGAGCAATCCGAACATTACGGTAATAGAAGAAGAGGTTACCGAGTTCCCCGAAAGCAATACTATTATCGCTACAGGCCCTCTTACAAGCGACAGCTTCGCAGAGGTTATATATTCGAAGCTCGGAAAGGCGCTTAGCTTTTATGACGCCGCCGCTCCTATCGTAACTGCTGAAAGTATAGATATGACTAAGGCATTCTACGCTGCCCGTTACGACAGGGGTGACCCCGATTATATAAACTGCCCCTTTACGAAGGAGGAGTACGAGGCTTTCTATAACGAGCTTGTGAATGCAGAAACTGCGCCCCTTAAGGAATTCGAGGACCTTACGGTTTATGAGGGCTGTATGCCTGTTGAGGTACTGGCGAAAAGGGGTATCGAAAGCGTAAGATACGGCTGTATGAAACCCGTAGGACTTACCGACCCGAGAACGGGCAGGCGTCCATACGCAGTTGTCCAGCTTCGCAAGGAAAATAACGAGGGTACTCTCTATAACATAGTCGGCTTTCAGACCAATCTTAAATTCGGCGAGCAGAAGCGTGTTTTCAGTATGATTACAGGCTTACAGAATGCTGAATTTATGCGCTATGGCGTAATGCACAGGAACACATTTTTAAATAGCCCCCTCCTTCTCGATAAAAGCTTTATGCTTAAAGATAGCGACAATGTGTATTTCGCAGGACAGATTACCGGCGTAGAGGGCTATACCGAAAGCGCCGCAAGCGGTATTATAGCGGCAATCAATCTTTCAAGAAGATTACGGGGGAAAAAGGCTCTGGAGCTGCCATTAACGACAATGACAGGGGCTTTGTCCATGCATATCTGCACAGAGACAAAGAATTTTCAGCCTATGGGCGCAAATATGGGAATACTGCCCGAGCTCGAAAAAAGAATAAAGGATAAACAGGCGAAGTACGCCGTTATCGCCGAAAGAGGACTGAGCGATTTAAGAAGAGCTCTTTCGGAGCAGGAATATGAACGGAAATAAACGTTAAAGCGAAAGGATATATTATGGTAATTGCAGTTGACGCTTTCGGCGGAGATAACGCTCCCGACGAGGTAATAAAGGGCGCCGCTCTT
>JAEDHF010000079.1 GCA_016297165.1 Oscillospiraceae bacterium
TGATACGCAGCATACAGCTGTTGCGCAGCTTCGCCGCAGTAATCATCTTGGTATAACCTTTCTATATTCGGCAGCGGGGATATGTCCCCATAGAACACAAGCAGCGTCCCATATCTGTTTTTCAAAGCCGATATTAGCATTGTTCTTCTCGCTCATTTCAGGTCCTCCAAAATAGAAGATTAAATTATGAATTAAGATATATTTAACTAAATTATACCACATTCTAGCATATAAATCAATATTTTTTCTAAAAATATCGTTGCAACGAGCCAATAAACCCATTTTTGATACACTTTTAGCAAGAGTGTTTTTTGTTTGTTTTTTAATAGCCAATCATCTCACCCTCAAAAGCTTCTGCAGCTTCTGCGTTAGCTTCAGCCACTCGATAAAGTCAAGAACCCTTTGATACTGGACTTTCAGGCTTCCAAATTTGTTTTCAACCTTACGCAGTTTCTCTTTGAGTGGGTAAATCTCCTGCACTTTCTGTTCTAAAGCTACGTTCCTTGCCACAACTTCCTCGTTTTCCTTTTTCAGCTTTGCAACCTCGGTGGTCAGCTCACTCACCCTGTTCTCCGCAGCAATCCGCTTTCTGGCAATGTGGATCAGAGTGCCGTAGTCCTCTTTGAAGAGAGTAACCTTGCCGCCGCACATAGTCCTGTCGGTAGTAGGTAATATTATCCTGCACCCGTTCACCGTCCACATTCTTGGCGATGAAAATTCTGTTGTTGTGTTCGATTACCCCCTCGTCTATCCTAAAGGAAATGGAGAGCGTCTTGCCGTTTACCTCACTCATAAGCTGATACCTCCTTCTTTCGTTGCCGCCATTTACCTCTGCGGTGCGGCTATTTTTGGGTGTTTGATTTTGGGGCTATTTTTTCGGCTTCAATCAATAAGGCTATACTCAATAGCCATATTGTTACGCACAGCTTCACAATAAGGCATTGAGTTAGGGACAAATCCCCTAAAACCCCTTTTCGCTTGACCCCACGGTCAGCGACTTAAACTCCGAAACTCCAAAATGGATTTGCGGAGCGTTGGGAAGATAAAATCTTCCGCACCTCTTTTTTAAGTGGTAACACAGGCAAGGTAAAATTCCTTGCTGTTAAAATTTACCTGTGACAGAGTAGGGAGATAAATTTTTCGACCTCGGAAATTTATCTCCTCTATTATATCGTCAGTTTATTATGCTAATGCAAATTGTTTCCAATATTATTATATCATAATTTAAGCAGAATTTCAACATAAAAAATAAAGTGCCCCCAAACAGTCAGGGTTTAATACGGTCAAAAGAGATATTATAGAAAAGAGGTGCAAAACCGCTATTAAGGAGTTGAGCGACTTTGCAGCCTTTGATATAAGAGAAATATCACCTTTTGGTCTTTGGAACAGATGATTTGATGTACCCCCTTGGTTTTCACAAGAGCGTTCTGTCCGTGAGAGATGTGACTTTCGGTGTTTTGTACCTCGTTCTCGCTCTCGTTTTTAATCACCTCGTCAGCCTGCCCGACCTCAAGCTCACAGTTAAGCTGTTCAAGCCTTGCTTTGAGCTGCCTATTTCGACTTTGGGAACATTCTCGCTGTTCGCAAGTCTTTTCAGAATGCTCACCCCCAAAGCACAAAAGCGGAGAACTTTTACATTCTCCGCTTTGTTATCAGTTTATTAGTTTAAAGATAAGATTGCGTTAATCTGTTCCTCAGTCATACCGCTGGCTTTCATCTTTTCGATTATTTCAGCTCGACCTTCTTCCTTCGCCTGCCTTAACGCAGAAGCTTCATCGTGGAGAGCCTTTTCACGCAGACGGGCAAGCTCACGGATTTTGGTATCCTCGCTCATATCATAGATAACCTTTACGGCTTTCTGAATAATCGGCATACTTGTTGCTTCTACCATTTCAAAATCCTCCTCACTGTCAGCGTTAATGAATTGCAGCCATTGCTCACGGCTTGTTTTCGGGTTCTTGCTTATCTTTTTCAGTTCAAAGAAGTGCATGCTGAACTTATCCGAAAACACCTCGTTTCTGCCCTTTATCATTGCCGCAACCTCAGTGTGATAATCTTCACCCTCGAACATATTGAAATTGATGATGTTTATCGTTATCGTCTGCTTGAGAGAACCATAATCTTCACCGCTTTTCAGCTCGGATGTGTACAGCTTTGCCCAATAAAACAGCGTTCTGTCACGATAATCCGTGTCGGTTTTCACCTGAATTTCAACATTGACAAGCTTATCATCAACATTAAGGCTCAAATCCAGCCTGCTGAACTTGCTTGCAACCGTTTCGGGCGGCAGCTCGGGGTTGGAAATTGTTATCTCCTTAATGCTCTCGGGTGGAATATCCAGCATACTTGCCACAAACGAATGAAGCAAATCGCTGTTCTCGGTGAACAACTTCTTGAATATTACATCAAGTTTAGCGGATACAATATCTCGTCCCATAAGACTGCTCCTTTCAAGCATTATCATTCTATGTTTATTATACCACTATACAGCCGAATTTTCAAGTGCTTATTGAAAAATCTGTTTTTTGTGGGCAAAAGCTCCTAAATAACGCCCTCACGAATGTCGTTGTAAGCCATATTTGCAAAGTAATTGCTAACGGTTGACTTGGAGTTATAGAGCATAGTGATGAGATACGAGCGTATATTCCCGATACGGCTTGAATTATGCTGCATAGCGTACAGAACATAGTCGATTTCTTCATCGGTGAGCTTCAGAAAACGGCTCTTAACGACCTCGTGCGATACCGCTTCACCGTTTACACGAATAGTCGGTGAGCTTGAACATATAACGTCCGTCATAATCGAAACCAACTCGTCTACTTGCTGACTGTCGCTTATATTGTGAGCGTATTTGTCCTCATAGCAGATATTCTCACGGATAATCTCGCTGTACAACTCCCGTTTGGCAACAGATGAAAACGAAATGTTTTTGCCTTTGTCAATCAATTCAATCCTATCCTCACGCTTCTGCGCAGGAGTGAATGAGTGAATTGATTTGTCGGTATTTAATATATTTATATTTAATTTTTCAATGGTGTCCGCTCGTGTGTTATCCGCTGTCGGAGTAACCGTTGACGGATTTTCCGCTGACGGACAAACAGAAAAATTACGCTTGCTCTTTTTCTTCGGCACAGACTTGTTCGGCTTATGCTCCGCAGCGTTATCAACGGGAGCGTCCATTTCGGGCGAGTCCTGTTCGGACGAAACATAGTCGGGATTATCGTCAGGATTTTCGTACACTCTGTACTCGTTCTGTGCCATTCGTCCACGCTCATCACGGAGCTGTGTTCGGGTACGGATGTTCGGGGTACAAGGATGGCTGCAAGTTTTCCATCGGTTCTATCTGTGGTAAGAAGATTACCAAAACTAATGTTAAAAAGCTCCTGAAATCGAAGAAATCGGGGCTTATTACAGGATTTAAGTCAAAAAAAGGCTCCACCTTCGACGCTTATCTGATAATAGACGAGAAAGGGGAGGTTAAGTTTGAATTCAAATCTTGACAAAAAAAGAGGTTCTATAGTATAATGAGCCTCGGAAAGAAGTTGACAATGAGCGAGTTTTTCCAAAACATTGATTATCCGGACAGTAGCAACACATTCGTCCGGAGCAAAAAAGAGGATAAAGGAATGTCTTTATGTTTCGGAATAGCGTATGGCAATATAATTTATATTGCATCTGACTCGAGAAGCAGCTTTACAAGGGACACAGTTTTTGGTGGCAAATGTTTCGATAAGGTTGATACGGACAATTATAGAAAAATTATAAACATTAAAATAAATACAACCGACGTTGTTCTTTGTTCAACTGGACAAAATAAATTTGGAGAAAAAGGTTTATCTTTTGAGGAAACAATAAAAGAAATACCTCTCAAAAACGACATACGCGCATATATAAAAGACATAAAGGAACGATTTTTAGCCTATCAGATTCCAACGCAAAAACTCGATATCAATGTTGTCTTTTTCGAAAACAGTTTTCTTAATTACTACAAGTATCCATCTGAAACCATTATAACCTCCTCTGATGATAATATCAAAGCGTTTTGGCAAGGGACCAGTTGGGCAAAATCTGTGTTTGAATATAGTTATTTTGATTCACATTTTGTGAGCGAAGAACGAACGCTATCGCAAATAAAAGAAGTTTTTAGGAAGGTTAAGAAAGCGACCAATATTTTTGATAGAAGCGTTGGTGGTCCAACCCAAATATGCAAGTTAACCCCTAATGGCTTCAACTGGCTCCAAAACGGATACGAACTATAAGAACTATAAGACCGTGCTATATATCTTTAACGAATGCCGGTATTTAAGAGACTCTTTCGTGGGGTCTCTTTTTGTTTACGAAGAAAACTATTGCAATTGTGTAATTGTTATGTTATAATGCGTTTTGACCTAATTTAGTATGATTTGACTCACCATTGACTCACTAAGAATAAAAAGAAACGCATAACAACGCAGTTTATAAGGGTTATTCAAGGGACTTAAAATCCCTTGGTAGCAATACCGTATCGGTTCAAGTCCGATCAGCGGCACCATAACAGAAAACTCCCGGATTGTATCCGGGAGTTTTTTCTTGCCTTTTTTACTCGATTACCTTATAATCCTTATCCTCGACCGCCTTTTTAAGAACCGCAAAATCGGTTTCCTTGCTGAGTTTTACGATTGCTGTTCCTTTTTCGTGGCTTACGATAGCTTCTTCTACCGTATCAATGGCTTCAAGAGCTTTTTTAACAGCCGCCTCGCAGTGTCCGCACATCATTCCTTCAATTTTCATTGTGATTTCCATAGTTTTTACCTCCTTTCTTCTTAGATTAGTTTTTATTGCTCTATCCCTTACGGGGTTATAGATATCGATTAGATTAAGTCTTAATGCATTTGTCACAACGCAAAAGCTCGAAAGGCTCATAGCTGCCGCTCCGAACATAGGGCTTAATGTCCAGCCTGTTATTCCCACAAAAGCCCCTGCGGCAAGGGGGATACCCAAAGCGTTATAGAAAAACGCCCAGAACAGATTCTGACGGATATTTCTGAGCACGCTTCTGCTTAGTGAAACTGCGGCAGGCACATCGGTAAGACTGCTTTTCATAAGCACAGCGTCGGCTGACTCAATGGCAATATCGGTGCCTGCACCTATCGCTATTCCTATATCGGCGGTAGTAAGGGCAGGGGCGTCGTTAATTCCGTCGCCTACCATAATAACTTTACCCTCTTTTTTCAGTCGGTTTACTTCCGAAGCCTTACCGTCGGGAAGTACATCCGAGACAATTTCGGTAATGCCTGCTTGTCGGGCTATAGCTTCGGCAGTTCTTCGGTTATCTCCCGTAAGCATAACCACCCTCCTACCCATATTCTTAAGACGAGTAACAGCATTTCTGCTGTCTTCCTTAATGGCGTCGGCTATTGCGATAATTCCGAGGAACGAATCGCCTTTTCCGAAAAATAGGGGAGTTTTTCCTTCATTAGCAAGGCTTTCCGCTTTAGTTTTCATATGTTTCGGGATATTAAGCATACTGCCAACGAAGGAGAGTTTTCCGCCGATTAGCTTAATTCCGTCCATTTCGGCGGTAAGACCGTTACCAGAAACCGAAACGAAGCTGCTGATTTCCCCGGCTTCTATCCTGTTGTCCTTCCCATATTCGGTTATGGCTGAAGCAAGAGGATGATTGCTTTTTGCTTCAAGAGATACAGCAGTATCAAGCAATACGTTTTCTTCGATACTATCTGCGGTAATTATGTCTGTAACGACAGGCTGACCTTTTGTTATCGTACCCGTTTTGTCGAGAACAACAATCCGTGCTTTTCCTGTCTCTTCGAGGGATACGGCTGTTTTAAAGAGTATTCCGTTTTTCGCCCCGACGCCGTTTCCTACCATTATTGCCACAGGTGTTGCAAGTCCGAGAGCGCAGGGACAGCTTATAACGAGAACAGAGATGCCTCTACCGAGGGCATATCCTACGCCTTCGCCAACGAGCAGCCAGATAAGAGTCGTAATAGCGGCTATCGCAATAACTACAGGAACGAATACGCCCGAAACCTTATCGGCGAGCTTTGCTATGGGAGCCTTTGTTGAAGCCGCTTCGCTTACTAATTGTATGATTTTTGCAATTCCTGTTTCTTCGCCGACACCCACCGCTTCACATTTAAGATAGCCCGAAGTGTTTATTGTTGCGGCAGAAACCCTGTCGCCAACAATTTTATCTACAGGCAGGCTTTCTCCCGTGAGGGCTGATTCATCAACGGCGCTCATGCCCTCTATTACTATTCCGTCGGCAGGAATACTATCTCCTGCCTTTACTATAAAAATATCGCCCTTAATTATTTCACCGGCAGGTATTTCTGTTTCTGCTCCATTTCTTATAACGACGGCTCTTTTCGGAGTTAAATCAATAAGCTTTTTTATTGCGTCGGTAGTTTTGCCTTTTGAACGGGCTTCAAGCATTTTTCCGAGAGTAATAAGGGTAGGTATCATAGCCGCCGATTCAAAATAGAATTCGTGAATATAATGATACGCCCCCATGGTATCTCCCTTGCTGATTAAATCGGACATAGCGAACAGGGCATAGGTGCTATATATAAAGGAAGCACTCATGCCTAAGGCTACAAGAGTATCCATATTCGGCGCTTTGTGAATAACGCCTTTAATGCCGTTTATAAAGAATTTCTGATTGATTACGAGGATAATCGCCGAGAGATAAAGCTCAATAAGACCGAGAGATAAAGGATTATCGCTAAAATAAGAGGGTAGGGGCAGTCCCAGCATATTTCCCATTGAGAAATACATAAGAATAATAAGGAAAATGAGCGAGGCTATAAACCGCCTTTTCATAACCGAAAATTCGTCCTTTTCCTTTGCTTTTTCGATGCTTTTTGCACCTCTGAGGTTTGCGCTGTAGCCTGCTTTTTCTACTGCAGCGATAATTTCCGAGCTTTCGGCGGTGCCTTCAACGCTCATGGAATTTGTAAGCAGATTAACCGAGCAGGACGTAACTCCGCTCAAGGAGGAAACTGCCTTTTCAACCTTAGAGCTGCAGGCGGCACAGCTCATACCTTTTACATCATATTGTTTCATTCTATTTCATCATCTTTCTTAGAGTATCAAGCAATTCGTCGATAATATCATCGTTGCCTTTTCGTATATTGTCTGCAACACAGCTCTTTATATGATTCCCGAGAAGCTCCTTTGAAAAAGCATTGACTGCCGAGCTTACCGCCGCCGCCTGTGTCAGAATATCCGTGCAGTATGCATTTTCATCAAGCATACGCTTTAACCCTCTGACCTGACCTTCTATGCGGTTGAGCCTGTTCATAAGGCTTTTATATTCGCTTTCGGAACGCTCCTTTGTCTTTTTGCAGCATTCACAGCACTCATTTATTTCCATTTTACATCACCTCAGGTATATTATATACCCTATAGGGGTATTTGTCAACCCCAAAATATCATAGTATTATCAAATTTTCAGTTGATTTTTACTGCTCGATATGCTATAATATACTCTGTTCGAAAAGAAAGGAAGATAAATATGCCTATAAATATTCCAAGCGATTTACCCGCTTATAATACGCTTATAAATGAAAATATATTCGTAATGCCGAGAGAAAAGGCGATAAAACAGGATATCCGCCCCTTAAAGGTAGCGATTTTCAACCTTATGCCCACAAAAATCGAAACAGAAACACAGCTTCTCCGACTTCTCAGTAATACCGCCTTACAGGTTGACATAACTCTTTTAAGAACGGCAACCCACACCTCAAAGCATACTGCCGCAGAGCATCTCGACACATTCTATAAAACCTTTGACGAGATTAAGGACGAATACTTCGACGCTCTTATTATTACCGGTGCGCCTGTAGAACAGTACGATTTTGAGGATGTAAATTACTGGGACGAGCTTTGCGTTTTTATGGAATGGTCTAAGTACCATGCTTTTTCTACGGTTCATATCTGCTGGGGCGCTTTCGCAGGGCTCTATTATCACTACGGCATAAAGAAATATACTCTGCCGCAGAAAATGTTCGGCGTTTTTCCCCATAAGCTTAACGTTAAGAAGCACCCTCTTTTAAAGGGCTTCGACGATATTTTCTATGTTCCTCATTCCCGTCATTCTGAGGTTAAAATGGAGGATATAATAAACCATCCTAAGCTTAATCTGCTTTCCTATTCGGATATGGCAGGGGTATATATCGCCGCCGATAAGACAAACCGCCAGATTTTCATAACCGGTCACGGTGAATACGACCGTGATACCCTTAAAAAGGAGTATTTTAGAGACATAGAAAAAGGGCTTAAAAATGTTCCTTTACCCTTTAATTATTTCCCGGACGATGATCCCGAAAACAAGCCTAAATTCACCTGGAGAGGTGCTGCGAGCCTTATGTACTCGAACTGGCTCAATTTCTGTGTTTATCAGGAGACGCCCTTTAATCTTGAAGAAATGCCGCCTCTTGAAATAAAGGATGAATAAAGAAAAAGCCCTTACCGCAATTACTGCGGTAAGGGCTTTGATATTTCTCATAGTAAGGATTTCGGGTCGTAATTCGGCTTTTTATAAACCTTGTCGGGTTTATCGGTAATTTCCTCCTTGAAGACCTCCTGCCACTCCTCGGCAGTAAAATCCTCAAT
>JAEDHF010000080.1 GCA_016297165.1 Oscillospiraceae bacterium
GCTCCGATACTGTTGAAGAAAGAGAAGCTGCTCTTGCTAAGATCGAACCCATGCAGCAGGACGACTTCGAAAAGCTTTATGAGGCTCTCGAAGGTAACCCTGTTACAATCCGTTTCCTCGATCCCCCTCTCCACGAATTTGTTCCTACAGAAGAAGCTGACATCGCTGCTCTCGCTAAGGCACAGGGCAAGACTGTTGAAGATATCAAGAATATCATCGCTTCTCTCCACGAATTCAACCCCATGATGGGTCACAGAGGATGCCGTCTTGCAGTAACATACCCCGAAATCGCAAAGATGCAGACAAAGGCTGTTATCAAGGCTGCTATCAACGTTAAGAAGGCTCATCCCGACTGGAACCTCGTTCCCGAAATTATGATTCCTCTCGTAGGCGAAATCAAGGAGTTAAAGTACGTTAAGGACGTTGTTGTTGCTACCGCTGATGAAGTTATCGCTGCTGCAGGCGCTGACCTCAAGTACGAAGTTGGTACAATGATTGAAATCCCCCGTGCAGCTCTTACTGCCGACGAAATCGCTAAGGAAGCTGAATTCTTCTGCTTCGGTACAAACGACCTTACACAGATGACCTACGGCTTCTCCAGAGATGACGCAGGTAAGTTCCTCAACGCTTACTATGACGCTAAGATCTTCGAAAACGATCCCTTCGCTAAGCTCGACCAGACCGGCGTAGGCAAGCTCATGGAAATGGCTATCAAGCTCGGTAAGGCTACTCGCCCCGAACTCCACGTTGGTATCTGCGGCGAACACGGCGGCGATCCTACATCCGTAGAATTCTGCCATAAGCTCGGCTTAACCTACGTTTCCTGCTCACCCTTCAGAGTACCGATCGCAAGACTCGCTGCTGCACAGGCTGCTCTTAGATAAACAAGGTGTTCTCGAAAAATCCGGGGATTTGCCCGAAATCGTGCTATCCCGGGAATTCAGAATCAATTTCAAAACCGCAAAGGCTTTTCGTAAATCCGGTGGGAATTATCCTCGCGCTAAACGGTGGGAGGATATGAACGTCGAAGTGCGGATAAGCTGATGTGAATAATGAAAAATGACCTCCCCGTTCCGAAAGGAATGGGGAGGTTTTTTCGCTTATCTTCCGCATTTCTGATAATAGAATACGGCTAACTGGGTTCTGTCTCTTAGGGATAGCTTTTCAAGCACCGAGCTAATATAATTCCTGACCGTTCCCTCGCTTAAATAAAGGCGGTTAGCTATTTCCTTATTGGAGAGCCCCTCCGCTACAAGGGTAGTTATCTCCCATTCCTTCGGGCTTATACCCTCGGCTTCGTAGCTGAAGCCGTTCTTATGCTGCATAAGCTCGGGCAGCTTACTTATAATTTCGCCGCCGAAAACGCTCTGTCCCCGTTCTACGGCAAGAAGAGCCGCCTCGATACTTTCGAAATCCTGCTTTAAAATATAGCCCTTTGCGCCTATATCGAGGGCTTTAAGTATGTATTCGTCGTCGGAAAAGGTGGTTAAGAAAAGAATTTTTGCGGCTTTATCCTCCGAGAGTATTTTTTCCGCAGCTTCAAGCCCCGTCATATTTTCCATTCTTATATCCATAAGGAGAATGTCGGGCTTATGCTGCTTATAAAGAGCAACAGCCTGTTCGCCGCTATTTCCGAGGGCGCATATTTCCAGACCCTTAGTCTCCAGTATCGTTTTAAGGGAAAGAGCCACAAGGCTATCGTCGTCAACAATAAGTATTTTCAAGAAAGACCCTCCTTTTTAATGGAAATAAATATCTTAAAGCCGTTATCGGTATCCGTTCTCATAATTCCGCCCAGGGCTTCCGTTCTGTCACGCATATTTGAAAGTCCCATACCGGGGCTGTCCGACTTTTTAACGGTTCCGTTATCGGAAATACAAAGCTGATAAAGGGCAGGGTGTTCCCTTATAACGATAGAAACCTCGGTGGCGTTGCTGTGTTTTACTATATTTGAAACCGCCTCCTTAACCGAGGTAATAAAGCAAAGCTTTACGGCGGCAGGAATATTATCGGAAAAGTCTGTTTCAAGGTGGAGACGGTAGCTTTTTCTCATTTCCGAAACCGCTTCCTCTACCGATTGCTTAAGGTCGATAGAATCGTCTCTTAGTCCGTGTACGCTTTCTCTTATGCTGTTCATAGCGCTGTTAAGGGTGGTCTTAACGCTTTCTGCGGCAGTGTACTGCGCCGCCTGTTTTTCTTTATCCGTTATGGCGAGTAAGGCTCCCGTCTGGAGGAGAGAGCGGGAAAGAAGATGACCTACGTTATCGTGAATTTCCCTTGCGATACGGTTACGCTCCTTAAGGGTAGCGAGATATACCTCGTAATCCTGTTTTTCGAGGAGAGATTTATTCTTGTTCTTAAGAGAAATAAAAAGCTCTGCGTCTGCGTCCCTTGTTTTAAGGAGCTCGCTTTCCCTTCGGATAAGCTGTCCCGTTCGTAAGCCGAGAAGGGCGGAAAGAAGGGTAAGCGCCGCCACAGTAACAGCGCTTTCTGTATGAATACTTCCGGTAAGGCAGGTATAAGCGGCGGCTAAAACGCATACAGCAGCTGATATGTAACGCCTGCTTTTAAATGTACCGTAAATTACGAGGGGTACGCCGAAGATTAGGGAAGGGGAGAAAAGAGTGGATACTGCATAAATAATTTCGGGAATATAGCCCTTCTTATCGGTAAGGGCATACTGGAGACAGACCGCCGTAAGAGCGGCAAGCACCGAGCCTACTATATTCGCCGCCGTACCCTCAAAAGGTATAAGCAAAAGCGAGGAAATAAAAATTATGGCGGCGTCAGATACTGCTTTCAGAATAATCCCCCCTATAGTATGATGACTTTATTTTATCACATTCCGGAGAAAAAAGCTATAGCTTAGTGCATCGGTTTTCAAAAAAGTGACAAATGTCATATAAAAAACTGACTGCATTCACTTACAAAAGGAGCTTATGGGTGATATAATAAGACTGTAATTAAAGGAAAGGAGATTTCGCTATGGCTTGCGCTGTAAAAATTGAAAATCTTGTTAAACGCTATAAGGAGCTTATCGCTTTAGACCATTTCGGTCTTGAAATTAACGAGGGAGAGGTTTTCGGACTTTTAGGCCCTAACGGTTCGGGAAAAACTACTACCATAAACTGCCTTTTATCCCTCCTCGAATACGATAAGGGTAAAATCGAAATATTCGGTAAGGAAATGAAGCCCGACAGCTACGATATAAAGCAGAATATCGGCGTTATTATGCAGAATGTAGCGGTATTCGACCAGCTTACCGTAAGAGAGAATATCGACTTCTTCTGTGGACTTTATATAAAAGATAAGGCGCTTCGTAAAAAGTATGTTGACGAAGCTATTGAGTTCGTAGGTCTTGAGGACTTTACGAAATTCTATCCGAGAAAGCTTTCCGGCGGTCTTTTAAGAAGACTTAATATCGCCTGCGGTATTGCCCATAAGCCGAAGCTCATTATTCTTGACGAGCCTACCGTTGCCGTTGACCCACAGAGCAGAAACAAGATACTCGAGGGTATCCGGAAGCTCAATAAGGACGGAGCAACCATTATCTATACCTCCCATTATATGGAGGAGGTTGAGCAGATTTGCACACGGATACTCATTATGGATAAGGGAAAGAGCCTCGCTGTAGGTACCAACGAGGAGCTTAAGAAAATGATTAAGAATACCGAAACTATCGAAATTGAGGCAGCAGACGCAAGCACCGGGAACCTCGAGGCTCTCGGAAGGCTGCCCCATGTTTACGATGTTTCTTATGACGGGGTTAAAATTCGTGTTAGATGCAGCGGCGGAAAACATAACCTTATCCGTGTTCTCGACTATCTCCAGTCCGAAGAGGTAGTATTCGGCAGAGTTTACTCCGAGCTTCCTACTCTTAACGACGTATTCCTTGAAATAACAGGTAAGAATCTCCGTGATAACGCCTGAAAGAAAGGATTGTAAATATGTTTTTACACAGCTTTAAATACTCCTTCAAGGATTTTATAAGAAACAGGATTCTCCTCTTCTGGATAATTATGTTCCCCATGATTTTAGGCGTTATGTTTAATTTCGCCTTTTCGGGAATTTACGATTCAAGCACGAAATTCAGCGAAATTCCTGCCGCTGTAGTTTCCGAGGGAGATTTCAGCATACTTAAAAGCCTCCTTAAGGAAATGGATAAAAACGAGGACACGAGGCTTTTCAAAATCACCTATACCGACGAGGAAACTGCCCTTAAAATGCTTGAAGACGGCGAGATTGACGGAATAATATACGACGATATCTTCGAGCCCTCCTTAAGCGTACGGGGAGAAAGCGGAATAACCGTAAGTATTATAAAGTCCTTTCTTGACAGGTATAAATCTGCGGCGGCGGTAATCGGCGAAACCGCTATGAAAAATCCCAAAAAGATTCCCGATATACTTGAAGCAATGTCCTCGGAGACAGGGGAATGTCTTACCCTTAAGAATTACACCGACGCAAATATGAATCCTTACGTTACATATTTCTACAACCTTCTTGGTATGGCTTGTATGTATGTTTCAATGGTTGGTATGTACACCGTTATCCGTAATCAGGCTAACCTTTCGCCACAGGGCATGAGGATAAACGCCGCTCCCGGAGGAAAGTTCTCCATGATTTTAGGCTCCCTCGCAGCAGGACAGCTTATCTTCTTCGTTGGTATAGTTTTTGCGGCGGCGTTCCTACGGTTTGTGCTGGGAATTGACTTCGGAATAAGCTTCGGCTGGGTAGCTTTGATTTGCTTCTTCGGCGCAGCCGTAGGACTTACAATGGGCTTTTTCGTGGGCTCTATCGGAAGAATGAACGAAAATGCAAAAAGAGGACTGCTGCTCGGCGCTTCTATGCTGTTCTCCTTTTTGAGCGGTCTTATGGTGGGGGATATGCCTATGCTTATCGAGGAAAGCTTCCCCTTACTCAACAGAATCAACCCCGTAAGGCTTATCTGCGACAGCTTCTACGTTATGAGCAGCTACGGCTTCAACGACAGAATGGCATACAATTTTATTGCTCTTGCGGTATGGGTAGTATTCTTTGTTGCAGGCGGAATCCTTATGAGCCGCCGCAGAAAATACAAGAGTCTTTAAGAAGGGAGAGATTAAAATGCATATATTCAACGCTTTTTTCAAGGTTACGAAAAAATCCGCAAGCTGGCTTCTCATATATGCGGGAGTCTATGTGGTACTTTGCGTCCTTATAAGCTCTCTCGTTAAGGACCCCGACGTGGGCTACTCGGACACAAAGCTTAACGTAGTAGTATTCGACGACGATAATACCGAGGAGAGCAGAGCCCTTACGGCATTTATCGGCAGCCGTCATAATATTGTTGACCCCGGAACGAGGGATCCGGAAGTATTACAGGATAAGCTCTATTATCAGGTTATATACTATGTCCTTACTATCAACAAGGGTTACGGAGAGGGGCTTTTAAACGGCGAAACAGAGGGCCTGCTGACCTATGCTGTTGACCCGAAGAGCTACTACGCCGAATACCTTAATATGCAGCTAAGGCAGTACGTTTCCACCGCTTCCCTTTATATAAAAAGCGGTATGAGCGGAAGCGAAGCCTGTGAAGCTACTGCAGAAAACCTTACCAAGGAAACTAAGGTTACCGTTCCCGACTTCGGAAAAGGAGAAGAAAGGGGACTGCCCCAGAAATTCTATCTTTTCAGCCTTTATATGGCTTATACAATTCCTGCTATTATGATATGCGTTCTTTCGAGAATTATCATATCCTTCAAGAAAAAGGATATCGCCGCAAGAATAGGCTGCTCACCCGTTTCGGGGGTTAAGCGGAATTTACAGATTATACTTGCTTCGGTTATTTTCTGTATAGCCCTTTGGCTCCTTATGACGATTATGTCCTTTGTACTCAGCGGATTTCCGCCTATCGGAGAAAGGGAGCTTCTTACGATGCTTAACGTCTTTGTATTCACCCTTGTCTCCGCTTCAATAAGCGTATTCGCAAGCACACTCTGCAACGACGGCTCGGAGGTTATCGATATCCTCGGAAACGTACTTACTCTAGGAATGGCGTTCCTCGGCGGCGTTTTCGTACAGCAGAGCCTTCTTTCCGAAACTGTACTTTCCGTTGCGAAATTCCTGCCCACCTACTGGTATGTAAAGGCGATAAACACAATCGGCGAAATAAGCGGCGAGATATTCAGCAATACCGAAATATTCACCTGTATAGGTATTGAAGCCCTCTTTGCGGTAGCTCTTTTTGCAGCAAGCATAGCGGCAGCCAAGATAAAGAAAAGCAGATAAAGCTAATGGGAGATTATATATAGGCAATACCGCACAAAGATTGCGTGCGGATTGCGAAGTCAGATTTTTCGTCAGATTGTATAAATTGAGTGCAGGCTGGCTGACGCCAGTCAAGCGAAATTTGTGCAAGATGACGGAAAAGATGCAAGCAAGGCGTGCGTAAAGCCGTAAGGCGGTCTTTGTGCGGTGTTGCCTATAATAAAAGAGCGTTGCCTTTTCGGTAACGCTCTTTCTGTATTCATCAACCCTCGGGGTTCGCCTCCTCCTCCGTCTTCAAGCCAAAAATATAACCCTCCAATCAGAGTGATTGAAGGGTTAATTTTTGGTGGAGCCGGGGGGAGTCGACGGCAGAGCCTAACCCTCGGGGTTCACCTCCTCCTCCGTCTTCAAGCCAAAAATAGAACGTCCCGACCGGAGGGGTCAGGACGTTTATTTTTGGTGGAGCCGGGGGGAGTCGAACCCCCGTCCGAAAGCTCATTCACACGCCTTTCTACATGTTTAGTCGGTCTTTTAGGCTTCCCTACGGGTTCTCCGACAGACAGGATAACCTTTCGGTAGCTCTTTAAGTGCGCTTAAAGCTACAGAGCGCTCGCTATAAGCGTTGGCTGTTAGATGACGCTCCTACCGAAGCCACAGCACTCAACGGAGGAACGGAAGCCGCGATTAGGCAGCTACTAATTCAGATCTATAATCTGCGTTTAATTTTAAAAGTACCCATTTTTTAAGAGTTTAGGCGAACTCTACATGCTTAGTGGGCTTCAAAACCCCCGTCGAAACCTTTACGGCCCCGTTTGTAGTAGTATTATACAACATTATTGCGGCTTTGTCAATGACATTTCCTGACAAATCCTGTCGAAGGGAGCCCCTTCGGGCAGTTCCGCCGTGCAAAGGCTTTAGCTTATATAAAATTCTGACTGCACGGCGGGTTTCACATATCGTTATATATCCGCTCTTCTTGAAAGGGTACCCCTTCGGGCAGCTTTGCCGTGCAAAAGTCTTACTGCACACAGAAAACTCTTTATATTATATATTATAATAGTATAGCTTGACAAGCCCGTACAAATATGGTAATATTTATATGTATCACGTTTAAACCCACTACAGAAAGGAAAATTTATGATGAAAAGGAGAATTAAGGGGCTTTTTACCCTGTTTCTGACCGTTGCGGCGATAACGCTTACTGCATTCGCATTAACCTCGGCGGCTTCGGCGGCGACAAAGCTTTCCTATAGCGCAAGCTACGCAAAGGACGGCTCGGTAAATATCACAGCCACACCAAGCGCAAAGCGCAATTACATAACCTATACAACAGACGGAACAAAGCCTACATATAAATCGGAGCTTATTCCCGAGGTACTTAATATTGACGAGGGAGCTATCGTTCGTCTCGCCGAGTTCAACATCGATAACAAGTATCTCCGCGGAATTAAGCTTACTATTAAGCCGAGAGTAGCCCCGATAGAGGTTGCCCTCAAAAAAAGCGGCGATAAAGCCGAGGTAAGCCTTTCTACCGAAACCCTCGGAGCGAAGATTTACTATACCCTTGACGGTACTGCACCCACCACCGATGCTAAACGCTTCACGGGCGCCTTTAAGGTTTCCGACGGAACAAGAATAAGGGCTATCGCCGTTAAAAACGGCTATAAGGATAGCCTTAAGCTTAATAAGTACGTTTATTTAGACGAAATCGGCGCCGAACGCATAAATCAGCAGGAGCCCGATAAGGACGACGAGGACGACGAGGACGAAAAGGATACAGACGAGGACGAAAAGGACGAAGAGGAAGAAGAGGACGAAAAGGAAGAAACCGTTAAGAAGCCCGTAACCTCCGTACCGAAGGATAAGGACGAGCAGACTCTTAAAGCCGTATCCTACAGTATTGCGCGAATGT
>JAEDHF010000081.1 GCA_016297165.1 Oscillospiraceae bacterium
GCTGAAATTGAACTCTTGTATAGCCTTCACATAGTTCAATTTCAGCGCCAAGGGCTCTTAATGCCCCGATAGTAGCGTCGGTAATATCCACGCAGTCAAGAAGATTATATATCTTACTTTCTCCGTCGGCAAGAGCGGCGGCGATAAGAGCACGGTGGGAAATGCTTTTCGAGGGCGGAACAGTAATTTTTCCGCCAAGCATGGTAGGGGTAATTCTTATATCCATTACTTATGTATCCTTAGTTCAGTTACAGATAAGCTTTTCAAAATCGGAAACGGGCATTTTTACTATTTCCGCCTTGCCGATTTCCTTACAGATGATGAGGTTAATATTATCGGAAAAACGCTTTTTGTCGTTTATTGCGCCATTAAACAGCTCCTTATCGGGAACCTCTGTCTCATAGGGAAGGTTGTTTACTATAAGGCATTCCCTAAGCTCGTCGCTTATGTTTTTTTCTATAATGCCCTTTCCTTCGGCGGCAAGGGTCATTAAATACATACCTGTAGCAACGGATTTTCCATGGGAAATACCGTTATAGTTATAGTATTTTTCAATGGAATGACCGAGAGTATGCCCGAAATTGAGTATCATACGAAGTCCTAAATCGAATTCGTCGTTTTCTACTACCTCGCGCTTGATATCTACGCAGGTTTCGATAATCTTCTGTAGGTTTTCCTTAATTTTTCCTGACTTAATAAGGTCGAATAGCTCTCTCGAATAAATCATACCGTATTTTACCGCTTCTCCCATTCCGTCGGCAAAGAAATCTTCCGAAAGGGTAGAAAGGGTATCGATATCTGCGATAACGACTTTGGGCTGCTTAAATGCGCCTACGAGGTTCTTGCCTCCTGCAATATCAACGGCGGTTTTTCCGCCTACTGAGCTGTCTATCTGGGCTAAAAGGGAGGTAGGAATCTGAACGTAGTCGATGCCTCTTAAAAAAGAGGCTGCCGCAAAGCCTGTAAGGTCGCCTGTTACGCCGCCGCCGAGAGCAATAAGGCTATCGGAACGGGTAATATTCTTTTCGGCGAGGAAATTATAAAGCTCTATAAGGGTTTTATGGGACTTGCTTTCCTCTCCGTGGGGGAAAACGAAGGAATCTACCGAAAAACCGTTTTCGATGAGGGATTTTTCAAGTCTCTTTCCGTAAAGAGGATAAACGTTATCGTCTGAAACAATAACAGTATGCTTCGACTTTAATAATCCCGAAACGATTTCTCCGCTCTTATCAAGGATACCGCTTCCGATTAAAACATTATAAGGCTCCGAGGCTTCTATATGAATAGTTTTCATTACTGCTTAACTTCTTTCATTGTTTTATTCTTAAGGAATATGAAGAGCTTCGGCGAAACCTTCTTAAGAAGCTTCTTTGCCTTTATAAACATATCCTCTTTAAATTTAGCGGATTTATAAAGGAACTTTCTCGGGTAGCGCTTAGAGGTAATTTTCTTATCCAGCTTAGCTTCTGCTATTTTCGCCTTTTCCTCGGGAAGCTCATAGATAGCCTTGTATTTCTTTACAAGCTTATTGAAGTTATACGCCATATAGAGAATATCGTACTTTGGATACTGGGGCATTCTGAGCTGAACGGGGTCGTTCGGGTCAACGGAATCGTCCATAAAGCCGCCCTCTCTTGCTGTTCTTTCGAGAATAGTCATAGGATAAGGGTAGAAAATATTAGGAATAACCTTATCTACGTCCAGCTTAGCATTAAGCTTAACGGTTTCAAGGGATAATTCAAGGGTTTCGTAGGGCAGACCTACGATATTATAGGTAAGAGCGGTAATCTTATACTTTCTGAACCACTTCGAAACCTCGATAAGGTGGTCGTTTTTCATATTTCTGTGGAGATATTTTCTTCTGAATTCCTCGTTACCGTTTTCAAGACCGATATCGATCATATAACAGCCGCCCTCTTTAAGCATTTTTACCATTTCCTCGTCAAGAACGTCAAAACGGAGATTGCAGTTAAAGGGAAGGTGGATACGCTCAATATACATAGGCATAAATTCATAGAACCATTCCTTATACATATTGAAGATAGCGTCTCTGAATTCGATAAACTTGATAAAGGGATATTTCTTTAAAAGAAGCTCGAGAAGCTCTATGGATTTTTCGGGGCTTCTGAAACGGCAGTACTTCTGCTTATTGGGGTAAATATTTCTGAACTGGGAGTTGCCGCAGTAGGTACAGCTGAAAAGACATCCTCTTGAAAGCATAACCATAGCGGTAAAGTTCTTCGAACGGTCGAGGTTTTCGTAGTCGAAGAGGTCGAAATCGGGGAAGGGAAGCTCGTCTAAGTCCTCAATAAGAGGTCTTACGGGGTTCTTTATAACTTCGCCGTCGGGCATCTTGAAATACATACTTAAAATATCGGTTCTTTCAACGCCGTCACGAAGAGAGTCCATATATTCGAGAAGAGGATATTCGCCTTCGCCTACTGTAACAATATCAACGCCTCTTATCTTAATGCATTCATCGGGCACCAAAATAGCGTGATATCCGCCGAGGGTAACGGGAATATCGGGGAGATTGTCGTCAAGCCAGCCTGCCATTTCTGTAATAAAGGGAATAGCGGTAGTTCTTGCAGTAAAGCCGATAGCGTCGGGGTTAAAGCTTTTTACCTTTTCAAGGAATTCTTCCTTTTCGGGCATATAAAGCTGATGGTAGAGCTTAACATCGTGGCCGCCCTGCTTTAATACTGCGGAAATAGAAGCGAGACCCTCGCTGTAGTTTCCCAGCTTGTTACGGCTGTATTTATCCTCCTCGAGGAAGTCGGGATATATTAAAAGTAATGTTTTCTTGTCTGCCATTTTTGTATTCCTTTCTTTTATAAATAATCTAATATATTGTACCTCAAAAACCGCTATATGTCAAGTGCCGTAAGGACAAAGGGGGGAATATTTGCGGACAAATAGCAATAAAATTATGTAAAGGAAGGTGAAGGCTTAATGCTTAAACAAAGAGGCTTTATTAAAAATACAGTAATTCTGTTTTTGGGAATGGTTATTACTAAGGGTCTGGGTGCAGCGCTTAAAATTCCGTTAGCTAATATTCTGGGCGGAGAGGGAATGGGCTATTTTACTACAGCCTACAGTATTTTTACCCCCGTTCTTGCCTTTTCGGTATCGGGAATACCCCTAATAGTAACGCAAAGGGTTGCGAAGTATGTTTCATCGGAGAAATACGGGAAGGCTGAAAGCGTAAAACGCTGTTCTCTGCTTCTTTCTGTTATTATAGGACTTATGGGTACAGCGCTTATCTATATAACCGCAATTCCTTTTGTCAGCTTTATCGCTAATTCCGAGGAAAGCCTTCTGTCCGTACTGATAATTGCTCCTGCGGTGCTTTTTTGTTCGGTTACGGGAGTTTATCGGGGCTATTACGAGGGGCTTAACGATATGCTGCCAACCGCCCTGTCTCAGATAATCGAGGCGGTAGTCAAGGCAATTCTTGGCATTTTTCTTTCCTATTATACATACATAAAGGCGCTGGAGATGTTTATGTCGGAGGAAAAGGCTTTGCCCTATGCTTCTGCTGCGGCAATTCTCGGCGTTTCGGTAAGCGAGCTGTGCGGTACTGTCTTTATGCTTATAAGGGGCAGGAAGAAATCCGACAGCTTAAGAGAATATCGGGAAAAAATGAGCTTTTCCGAGGTTATTCGACTTTCTAAGGATATTTTTCTGAAGTCTCTGCCCGTTGCTTTCGGAGCGGCGGCGATAAACCTGCTTTCCCTTGCGGATATGCTGACTGTGTCCAACTGCATAAATCTGTCGGTGAAATATTTCGGATATATGCCTTCGGAAAATATCGTTTGTTCAGATTTAGGCGTATTTATGTACGGAAGCTATGCCGGGCTTGTAATGTCAATATATATGCTGGCGTCTGCAGCTTCCGCTCTTATAAGCCGATGTGCCTTGCCCCGTCTTTCCTGTGCCGCAGCAATAGGGAATAAGGCCTTAAGCAGCGAAATTAAGCTTTTATATAAGGGAACAGCCCTTATTGCTGCGCCGGTTGGGATTTTTATTTCCGTATTATCGGAGCCCATACTCGACATACTATATGCAAATAGAATGGCGGAGGTTTCGGTATCTGTGGCGCCTCTCGCTATCCTTAGCGGCGGCGTTTTCATTACGGCGGCATTTTTCGCTGTTACAACCGTTTTTCAGGCCTTCGGCGACTTCAATTTCCCTATAAAAATCGCTCTTATTCATGGAGCGATTAAGCTTTTCTTCAATATTGTTCTTATACCCCTGCCTTTTATGAACATTTCAGGAACAGCGGCTTCAGCCCTTATTTCCGACCTGATATGCCTTATCTGGTCGGTTGTTGTTCTTAAAAAGAAATACTGTAAGGAAAAGCTTCTGATTGCGTCCTTCTTTTCTCCTGTCTTTTCGGCAGTATTAAGTGGTGGTATAGTTTACTGCATATTCAACGCTCTTAAGGGCTATGGAAATGATATCTTATCTGTATTTATATCCGGTTTTACCGGCGTTATAGCCTATGCTATTATTATTCTCGTTTTTGACAGGGAAAGCTTTACGGCTTTTCTGTCCTGCATAAGACAAAAAAGAGAAAAAAGCTGTTGAAAAAGGGTGTAGAACGTGGTATAATATTAAGGTACCTCTAAAAAATGAAAAGGACAGGTAAAAATAGTGTTTCAGATTAAGGAAAAATATAATATTGATGACCTCAGGGCTATTATGAAGGTTCTGAGAAGCGAAAACGGCTGCCCCTGGGACAGGGAACAGGACCACAAATCCATAAGAATGGATGTTCTTGAGGAGGCTTATGAGGTTGCAGAAGCTATCGACAGCGAGAACGGCGACCTTTTAAAGGAGGAGCTCGGCGACCTACTTCTACAGATAGTATTCCATTCGGAGCTCGAAAGCGAACAAAATAACTATAATTTCGATGATGTCTGCGACGGTATCTGTAAGAAGCTTATTTACCGCCACCCTCATGTTTTCGGCGACCTTAAGGTAAAAACAACAAGCGATGTGCTCAAAAACTGGGATGTTCTTAAGAGTAAATCGAAGAACGAGGAAACTGCTGCTGACAGATTAAGAAGCGTGCCTAAGCTTCTTCCTGCCCTTATGAGAGGGGAGAAGGTGGGAAAAAGAGCCGCTAACGCAGGTTTCGACTTCACTTCCACCGAAGAGGTTATCGAAAGGCTTAAATCCGAGATAAATGAGCTTGAAGAGGCTATTTCAGCCGGAAATGATATAAAAATAGAAGAAGAATTAGGCGATATTTTGTTTTCGTGCACAAACTTATCAAGATTTTTGAAAAAAGATAGCGAAAAAGCCTTGACATTTGCGATAAATAAGTTTATAATACGTTTTGACGGAGTTGAGACCTTAATAAGAGAGGATGGTAAATGCCTCGGGAATTTATCTCAAGAAGAATTAAATGATTATTGGGAGAAAATTAAGAGTCGCTCGGTTTAATTTTTTTGCAGGGTCCGGTGCGGCACAAACCGGATCATGCTAATAATTATATTTTTTTGGAGGTTTAAAATGACAAAGGCAGAATTAATCGCAGCTATTGCAGAAAAAGCTGGAATGACTAAGAAGGACGCTGACGCAGCACTTAGCGCAACAATCGACACAATCACAGACACACTCGCTAAGGGCGACAAGATTCAGCTTGTTGGTTTCGGTACATTTGAAGTTCGTGAGCGCGCAGCTCGTGAAGGTATCAACCCTCAGACCAAGAAGAAGATCACAATCGCTGCTACTAAGGTTCCCGCTTTTAAGGCAGGCAGAGCATTAAAGGATGCAGTTGCTAAGTAATTCTCATTATTGATAATAACGGCGGTGCTGAGCTTCGTGTTCGGACCGCCGTTTTTATTAGGCTGTTTTTTCGGCTAAGAAGGAGGAAAAAATGAGACTTGATAAATATTTAAAGGTTTCGAGGCTTATAAAAAGAAGAACGATAGCGAACGATGCCTGTGACGCAGAAAAGGTCTTTGTTAACGGAAAACCTGCGAGAGCCTCTTACGATGTAAAAGTAGGCGACATAATCGAAATAAATATGGGAAAAACTCCCCTTAAGGTTAAGGTGCTGAAGGTTGTCGAGGTTGTAGGTAAGGAAGGCGCCGACCAGCTTTACGAGGTACAATAGGTTTGTTCTAAATTAAAATACGCCTGCATAGAATTATTGTAAGAAAGATAGTTCGGAGGGCGTATGGAAAATCAGATAATAACCCTTGAAAACAGGAAGCGGCTTACCGTAAGTGATGTCAAATCGGTAGAAAGCTTTACGGATAACGAGGTAAAGCTATATACCGAAAACGGAGACCTTACCATAAAAGGAGAAGGCTTTGTTCCGGAGGGGTACGATAATATGAGCGGAGATTTTTCAATGTGCGGAAAAATCTGCTCAATGAGCTTTACTACCGATAAGAAGCACCTGCCCGACAATTTTATCAGCAGGCTTTTCAGGTAACGGCTATGCTCGAAAATACTACTGAGATATTCTCCTTGGTCTCCCGCTTTGTCTTTATCGGTTTTGCTTTAGGCTTTCTCTATGATATAGGAAGATTTATCAGGTATTCCTTTAATGCAGGTAGGATTTTTACTTTTATTCACGATTTTTCCTTTGCATTTTTAAGCGGTATTGTAATTTTTGTTTTCTCAGTTGAACCCGGGGACGGGGGAGTAAGGCTATATTATATTATTTCTGCATTCCTCGGCTTTACGGTATATATTTTATCTCTAGGATTTCTTACTAAGCTTATTGCTAAGGCGGTTTATAAGCTGAATAAAAAGCTGTTTTCAGTGCTAAAAAAAGCATTTTGTACCCTTTTTGACAAAATAAGCAAAACTATTTGTCCAAAATTCAAGGTTCTTTTTGTTAAAATCAGACAAAAAAAGTCTGAATTAAGTGAAAAATGCAAAATACACTTGAAAAAGAGCCTTAGTTTGGTGTATAATGATGATAAGTCTAAAATAGGGGAATTGTCTGAGAAGGGTGGTGAAAACAGAAATGCCATTAAAGCAAAAGTCAAAAAAAGCTCATAACAGATCAATTATTTTTGGTATAGCTATGTTTGCCGCTTTGGTATATGCTGTTGTCAACCTTGTCTCAATGCAGGTTCAGATTGCTCAGAAATCTTCTGAATATGAAGAGCTTTCTGCTCGTTTAGAAACCTTAAGAACCGAGAATGAGCAGCTCGAACGTTATTCAAACAATGAATACAGAATGGACTATATAGAAGAAATCGCGCGTGACGAGCTGGATTATTCCTACCCCGACGAAAAGATTTACTATTTCGTTCCAAGTAATTGATAAACTACAGAGTGAGCAGTTAAGGACGATTAGTCCCTTTGTTCACTCTTTTTCATATAAGAGGTAAAAATGAACAATAAGGATAGAGAAAAGCTAAGAATCGGCTATAGAATTCTGGCAGGAGTTCTGGCTGTAATAATGATAATCGGCGTAATCTTCGGCGGCTTTATAAATTAGTGCGTGCTGGGTAACTGTCCGCAGGACAGTTACCCCTCAAAGCCTGAAAATCAGGCTTTGAGTTGGCTTAAAATCGCACTTTGTGTGATTTTAAGCCGCACGCACTTCTTGATGTCAAGCTCATTTCGTCCTGAAGGACGAACTAAAGTGCAAGGATTTTTATAAATATTTAAAGAAATCCTTGCACTTTAGTAACTTCTGATAGGCTTTTTTCATTTTTATTAAGCCTATCAGAAGTTAATGGGCAGACATTCAATTAAATTTTCTTTTAATTCTTGATTTTTTAGCAAAATGTGGTATAATATAATAGTGTAATATTTCACTATTTTTGGAGGTATAAAAATGTCTGACAAAATTTTAATCGAAACATCAGCACGTCACGTTCACGTAACACAGGAGGCTCTTGAAATCCTCTTCGGTAAGGACGCTGTTCTTACTAAGAAGAAGGATCTTTCACAGCCCGGACAGTTCGCTTGCGAAGAAAGAGTTACTGTTGTAGGACCTAAGAAGGAGCTCGCTAACGTATCTATTTTAGGACCTGTTCGTCCTGCTACACAGGTTGAGCTTTCCGCAACCGATGCTCGTTCTATCGGTCT
>JAEDHF010000082.1 GCA_016297165.1 Oscillospiraceae bacterium
ACCACAAAATGAAGAAAAAGCCCAGCCTTTTGCTGGACTTTTTCGACAAACTGAACGCCCGAAGGAAAACCTTCGGGCGTTCCGGCTTGTCGAAAAGCCTTTTCGACAATAAATGAAAAATGAATAACGAATAAAGAAGAATGAATAATAGCGGTATCGGCTTGCGCCGATTCTTCTGAAAATACTGTTATGAAGCCATTTTCAGACCCGTGCCCGTAGGGCACACCACATTTATTCACTATTCATTATTCACTATTCATTATTCACTATTCATTAAGATAAACCCTGTTTTCGGGGTTTATCTTTATTCATTCCATAGCCAGCCTTATAATTGCCTCTCTGTAGATTTCTCTAAGCATAAGGAATTTATCCAGGGGCATATACTCGTTTTTACAATGCTCCGTTATCTCCATACCGGGAAAACAGGGTCCGAAAGCGACTATATTATCCATAGCCCTCGCATAGGTTCCGCCGCCGATAACCTTAGGCTCCGAAATGTCGCCCGTTATTTCTTGGTAAACCCCGGTAAGCTTTTTTACAACTCCCTTATCCTTATCCATATAAACGGGGGCGGTCCATTCGGTACGCTCTACGCTTACGCCGTAGCCTTCGCATTCCCTTGCTATTGCCTCTTCGATTTCGTCGCCGCTATAGGTAACGGGACAGCGCATATTTACGGTAATACTGCATTCCTTATCATCAGCGCTGAGCAGTCCCACGTTGAAGGTAAGTCTGCCGCTCTTGTCGTCGGAGAAACCTGCGCCGATATTCTCGCCGTAGAGATTATCGCCGATTTTCTCCTTGTAGAATTTAACGAAGGCGCTGTCCGAGCCCATTTCATAAGCCTTAAGAAAAGCCTTTGTTATGGCGTTTTCGCCCATTTCAAGCATAGCGCCGTGAGCGGAAACTCCCTTTTCGCTTATAGTAGCTTCCTTACCGCCTATGTTAAGGGTAATATCCGCAAAATCGGGCACCATATTATGAGCGTTACCGCCCTTAGCGGAGATAATTCCGCTTTTTTCCGAGGGCATTGAGAATTTCAGGTTAAGAATGCCCTTTTCGCCGTATATTGCAGGAAAATCACCGTCGGGAGTAAAGCCGAAGGTGGGGAGCTCCTCGGTCTGCTTATAAAATTCCATATCCTCCCAGTCGCCCTTTTCCTCAATCTGTCCGAAAATGATACGGACGCGTCTTTTAAGGGCTATTCGACGCTTCGCAATATCTCCTAATGCATAAATGCAGGCTATTGCGGGACCCTTATCGTCCACAACTCCTCTGCCGAAGATTTTTCCGTCGGAAACCGTAGCGGAAAAAGGCTCGGTGTTCCAGCCCTTTCCCTCCGGTACAACGTCAAGGTGACAGAGAATACCGACCATTTCCTCGCCGTCGCCGATTTCCGCCCAGCCGATTTTATTATCACAGTTTTTAACTCTCATGCCAAAGCCTTCGCAGAGACCGAGTACATACATAAGGGCATTATGCACCTCTTCGCCGTAGGGAGCTTCGGGATTGCCTGTTTCCTCCGCTACGCTTCTGAACTTACAAAGCTTATCGAGAGCGTCAATCATTTCTTCCATTTTATCATTCCTTTATAAGAGTTCAAATCTGTATTTCTGCTTAACTTCGGGATATTTTTCCTTATCCGTTTCCGAGAGAAACATTTCAAGAGGTCTTGCATATATGCCGAAATCGCCGTAAAGCGCCCGATAGATGACAAGTTTTTCACCGTTTTCGGTATGCTCCGCTATACCCAGTACTTCGTAGCAGTACTCCGTACCCTTTTCGCCGCTTATCAATTCACGCTTGAAATGCTTAACGATAGTTCCGCTAATAAGCTCCTTTTCCGTCATATAAGTCTCCTTATCAGTCGTTTTCGAAAAGAGGAGTAGAGAAATATCTTTCGGCGGTATCGGGGAGGACGGTTACTACGGTCTTACCCTTTCCCAGCTTCTTCGCCAGCTTCTTAGCCGCCGCTACGTTTGTACCGCTTGAAATTCCGCACATAATGCCCTCAAGACGGGCTAAATCCTTGGCGGTTTTGATAGCCTCCTCGTCGGTAACTATATAAACGTTGCTGTAGATATTAAGGTTCAGGTTTCCCGGAATAAGTCCGTCGCCGATTCCCATCTGCAGATGTGTGCCGATAGTACCTCCTGCAAGAATAGCGGCATTTTCGGGTTCAACAGCCCATATTTCGATATCGGGATACTGCGCCTTTAAGGTTTCTCCGATACCGCTTATTGTGCCGCCTGTACCGAAGCCGGAGCAGAAGCCGTGGATTTCCTTTCCTGCCTGTTCAAGGATTTCAAGCCCCGTATGATGCTTATGCACAAGGGGATTCGCCTTATTTTCGAACTGCTGTGGGATATATACGTTGGGGTTTTCCGCCTTCATTCTTTCCGCTGTCCTGAGGCATTCGTCTATACAATCGCCGATATTGCCCGCATCGTGGATAAGAATAACCTCTGCGCCGTAATGCTTAACCAGCATTCTTCTTTCCCGGCTAACCGAGTCGGGCATTATAATTACTGTGCGGTAGCCTTTTACTGCACCTACAAGGGCAAGACCTATACCCTGATTTCCGCTTGTGGGCTCTACGATTATTGTATCCTTATTTATAAGCCCCTCACGTTCGGCTGTGAGTATCATATTATAGGCTGTTCTTGTCTTTATGGAGCCGCCTACGTTAAGTCCCTCAAACTTTACGAGAATTTCTGCGCTGTCCTCGTCGGTCATATTATTAAGCCTTATAAGAGGAGTATGCCCGATTACGTCAAGTATATTATCGCTTATCATTTATTTTTGTCCCTTCTTCCGTAAAAATCGTTTAATTATACCATATTTAAGTATATTAAGTCAATAAGAAAAGGTTACAAAATCAGACTGCCGATAAACCGCCATCTACGTTTGTCAACTCGTCATCGCTTATATGGTGGCGTCCGTGCCACCCTTTGGCGATGACTTCAGCAACATCCTGTTGCCCGCACAACGACAGGCACAAAGCCTAGTCGTTATACGGTTTCCTAGTATCTGACGATTTCTCGGCAGTCTTATTTTCGATTTACTTAATCAGAAATTAACACAAAAATTTGTGTTAAATCATTATGCTTCCGCTTCGAAGCTTACCTCTTCATTTTTAGCTTCCTCGGCGGTCTTTTCCGGTTCCTTATTCTCCCCGGCTCTTTTCGCCCGTATTTCAGCCAGCTTTTCGGCGTTCGTTTCTCTTATCTCCTTAAGCCTTTCGAGAAGTCCGTCAACGCTGTCCGCCTTTACGGTATTATCCTCATTTTCGCCCAGCATTTCCTCTATAAGCTTTGCTCTTATGGAAACCTCGCCGTCGGAGGAAACGGTAATGTTGAAGCTCTTAATCATATCAGCGTCCTCGCCCAGTTCTTCCTTTACCGTTTCGATATCCTGTACGCTCTGTTCGATTCTTCCCTCGTATTCAGCGGCTACGCTTTCGTCGGCAGCCATTCTTTCAAGAAGGTCGGGGGTAATAAGCACGTTATACTTGCCCTTTCCCTTGGCTAAAAGGGAATCCGCCTCCTCGTCGCTGCTGTAATCGGAGATAATGAAGTCCATATCGGGATATTTATCCTTAAGCTTTTTAAGGTAATCCTGCGCTGCCTTGCTTATTTTTGTATCGCTTGTACCGGGAGTACCTACCATAATATCGTCTTTCTTTTCGCTCTTGCTTACTGCATTATCAAGGTAGGAGGAAAAGTCCGCCTTGTCGGTGTTTGTAGCTTTCTTATCCTCTTTTTCAGTCTTCCCGTTTGTTTTGTGTGCGTCATAGGTTGTAGTTCCTACGGGATTCATATAGTTTCTGTATCCGCCTATATTAAACATTTCAGACGACCTTCTTTCTTACGTAGTATATATTCTATCGTCAGAAGCAGTAAAAACTTTAGATTTTATACCCCGGACTATTGACAAAAATTTAAAATTGTAGTATAATTCGCTTTAGCACAAAAAAGCATAAAAACGCAAAAGCAACAAAGCGTTAATGCTTTAAATCAGTTTGGAGGAAAAGAAAATGGCAATTATTATTGCGATACTCGTCGCCTACATACTTGTAGCGGTGGGAATAGGCGTATATTGCAACAGAAAATCAAAAACAGTCACTGAATTCGTTCTCGGCGGACGTTCGGTAGGCCCTTGGATTACCGCTTTCGCTTATGGAACAAGCTATTTCTCGGCGGTTATCTTCGTAGGCTATGCAGGACAGTTCGGCTGGAGCTTCGGTGTAGCCTCTACCTGGATAGGTATAGGAAACTGCCTTATCGGCTCTCTTATGGCGTGGGCGCTTATGGGTAGGCGCACAAGAGTTATGTCAAAGCATCTCGAAAGCTCTACAATGCCCGAATTCTTCGAAAAAAGATATATGAGTAAGGCGCTTAAAATCTGCGCCGCCGTTATAGTTTTCGTATTCCTTATCCCTTATACTGCTTCCGTTTATAACGGTCTCTCCCGTCTTTTCGGAATGGTATTCGACGTGGATTATTCGGTATGCGTAATCGCTATGGCAGTTGTTACAGCAGTTTACGTAATCCTCGGCGGCTATAAGGCTACCGCTTATAACGATTTTATTCAGGGTATTATTATGCTTATCGGTATTGTTGCCGTTATCGGCGCAACCTTAGGCAGCAAGGGCGGCTTCTTCGAGGCTATGAAGCAGTTAGCCGACGTTGAGGTTGAAAGCGGTACTCTTGCAGGAATGCAGGGCGGCTACGCAAGCTTCTTCGGCCCCGACCCCATAAATCTTGTGGGTGTAATTATACTTACCTCTCTCGGTACATGGGGACTACCCCAGATGGTTACAAAGTTCTATACCATCAAGGACGAACGCTCCATAAAGTCGGGCACTATCGTTTCTACCGTATTCGCTCTCGTTGTAGCAGGCGGCTGTTACTTCCTCGGCGGCTTCGGACGTATCTTTATAACAGGGGAAAGCGTTGTTGACGGAAAGCCCGTTAACGGCTTCGACTCAATTATCCCCACAATGCTTGAAAGCCTCCCCGATATACTTATCGGTATAGTTGTGGTGCTTGTTCTTTCCGCTTCTATGTCAACCCTCTCCTCTCTTGTTCTTACCTCAAGCTCTTCTATAACCCTCGACCTTATAAAGCCCTTTATCTGTAAGAATAAGCTTGATGAAAAGAAATCCCTCATTATTATGAGAGCCTTTATTGCTGTATTCCTTATTATCTCCGTTGTAATCGCTCTTAATAAGAACGCACTTATTACCGACCTTATGGGTTACTCCTGGGGCGCTCTGGCAGGAGCCTTCCTCGCTCCCTTCCTTTACGGTCTTTTCTGGAAGGGCGTTACAAGGTCGGCAGTATTCGCAAGCTTTATCTTCGGTATCGGAGCTACCGTGGCTCACCTTATCGCTAAGTCCTGCGGCGTTCTTTCGGGAACAATATGCGGCTTTAACGCAGCTTCTCCCGTAAATCTGGGTGCAGCGGTAATGCTCTGCTCCCTTATAATTGTTCCCGTAGTAAGCCTTATTACTCCTAAGCTTAAAAAGGAAGACGTGGAGGGAATTTTCAGCTGCTACGACAAGAAGGTTGTGGTTAACCAGGCGGAAGCAATTACAGAAAGCACGGAAACTGTATAAAACAGTTGAAATTTAAGGAAAAATATGTTATCATAGTAGGGCAGGCGGAAAACGCTTGTCCTGCTTTAGCGTATAATGCATTACAGAAAGGTATGAAGGATATGTTTTTTGATAAGGATATTGAAACGATGCCCCGAAAGGAGCTGGAAAAGCTGCAGCTCGAAAAGCTTAAGAAGGTAGCGGTTTACTGCTACGAAAACGTAAAGCTTTATAAGGATAAATTTGATAATGCGAAGTTCGACCCCTATAAGATAAAGGAACTTTCCGATATAAACTATATGCCCTTTACAACAAAGGCGGATTTCAGGGACAACTACCCCTTCAATATGTTCGCTGTCCCCATGAAAAAGATTCTCCGTCTCCACGCTTCCTCCGGCACTACCGGAAAGCCCACCGTTGTAGGCTACACCAAGAACGACCTTGATATGTGGAGCGACTGTATGGCTCGTCTTGTTGCTGCCGCAGGTGCAACAGAGGACGATATCGTTCAGATTTGCTTCGGCTACGGTCTTTTTACCGGCGCTCTGGGACTGCACTACGGCCTTGAAAAGCTTGGCGCTACCGTAATCCCAAGCTCCTCGGGCAATACTGAGAAGCAGGTTATGCTTATGAAGGATTTCGGCACCACCGCTCTTGTTGCTACCCCCTCCTACGCCCTTCGAATAGGGGAGGTTATAGAGGAAATGGGAATTGCTCCCGAGGATATAAAGCTTCGTCTCGGACTTTTCGGCTCGGAGGGCTGTACCCCCGAAATGAGAGCGCAGATTGAAAGCCGTCTCCACCTTTTCGCTACCGATAACTACGGTATGAGCGAGCTTATCGGCCCCGGAGTTTCAGGAGAATGTACCGAGCGCTGCGGTATGCATTTCTGCGAGGACCACTTCCTCCCCGAAATAATAAATACCGCCAATGATACACAGTGCAAGGAAGGCGAAAGCGGCGAGCTCGTTATTACAACTCTCAGCAAGGAAGCCCTCCCCGTCCTTCGTTACAGAACTCACGATATTACCTCTATTACATACGAGCCCTGTAAGTGCGGAAGAACCTCCGCAAGAATGGCGAAGCCTACGGGAAGAACCGACGATATGCTTAAAATCAGGGGCGTTAATATCTTCCCCTCACAGATTGAAAGCGTTATTATGGCTATGCCCGAAATCGCTCCCTACTATGAACTCGTTGTTGGAAGAACAGGTACTTCCGATAACCTTGAGGTAAGGGTTGAGCTGGCTGACGCTTCTCTTTTGGACAGCTACGCAAACCTCGAAAACTTAAGAGGAAAAATCAACCATAACCTTAAAACTATTCTCGGCATCGACACAAAGGTTTCTCTTGTTGAGCCGAAAACGATAGTAAGAACCGCAGGAAAGGCAAAGAGAATTATTGATAACCGTCCGAAAGAGGCGGCAGTATTCTCTGTTGAAAAATAATACACCGATAGCACTGCTTGTCAAAAAGCTATACTACAGACTTACAGCGCCGCTTGTCCCTTCGGCAGGCGGCTATTTTTCTGCCCTATGGTTAAAATAGCTAACAGTAAACAGCTTTTTTTAGATAATTTACCGTTGCAAAAAAAGCTCATTTATTATATTATAGATTAGTATTATGCAATATTTTGCTTGCTTTCTTTGAAGGGAAGGATAGTTTATGGAAAATATAATCGACTCTATTATTGATATTGATAAAACCGCCCGTAACAGGGTCAGCGAGGCAAGAAAACAGGCTGACGCAATTATAAGCGAGGCAGAAAAAAGCAAGGAGACTATGAAAAGCGAAAGCCGTACCCTTCTTGAAAAGGAAATAGAGGATAAAAAGCGCTCTATAAGAGAAAGCTCCGACAGCAAAATTTCCGCTGCTGAAAAGGACGCCGAGGAGAAATGCAGGAGCCTCGAAATTAAAATGGAACAGGGTAAAAGCCTCTGGAAATCCGGAATTATCGGAAGAATAACGGGAGCTTAACCGAAAGGAAGGTCTGGTATGTCAAGCGGCGCTATTGTTGCTAAGTCAAAGACGGTTTTCGGAAGCTTACTTAAAAAAGAGGACTATATGAGCCTTATATATAAGGGCTCGGTGGCGGGAGTTGTGGGTTATCTTAAGCAAAAGCCCCGTTATAAGGCGGTATTCGCCGAAATAAATGAGGCAGGACTCCACCGTGCGCAGGCAGAGGCTCTTATCGAACAGAACGTTTTTGACAGCTATATGAGAATCTGTCGCTTTGCGGCAGGGGATAAAAAAGGAATAATGAGCTTTTATATAAAAAAGCTTGAAGCGGAGCAGCTTATAAAGGCTATCATAGCGGTAAGCTCGGGGGGACAGGAGCGTTTCTTCGGAAATCTTCCGCCCTATCTTATGGATAAGCTTTCCTTCGACGCGGAAGAGGCGGCGAGAGCGAAAACTATGCGAGAGCTTCTTATCGTAATAGAGAAAACACCCTATTATAAGGC
>JAEDHF010000083.1 GCA_016297165.1 Oscillospiraceae bacterium
AATTTCTGAAAATATAGTATAATGAATAATATCATGCGGAAAATCGATTTTTTGAAAGGAAACCTTATATAATATGGGAAAAAAGAAAAGTAAGATAGACGGTCTTTCTCTTTCGATAGTAATTCTTAATGTGCTCATTGTGGGCGTTATTATAACCCTTTGCGTACTAATTTTCCTCTATATGACGGGAAAGCTTGAAAATACCGATGTTTCTAACCTGGGGCAGGATAAAACCCCCTCTCCCATCGTTACAACCGAGATAACAACAGGAACTACCGCTCCCGAGGTTACAACTACCGAGCCCACGGAAGCCCCCGAAACAGAGGAAACCGAGGAATCTACTATAGAGGTAATCGAAGCGGTTGAGTCGGATTCATACGACGAAAGCTTCTTTAAGGACGACCTCTTTATCGGCGACTCTATTTCTACCGGTCTTGTGAACTACGGCTATCTTAAGGGCAGCAACGTTTTCGCCCAGATAGGACTTAACCCCGAAACCGCCATAACCAAGGAATACGACGGCTATACCTCCGTTTCGAAGGCTGAGGAAATGAAGCCCAAGAGGATTTACATTATGTTAGGCTCAAACGGCCTCGCCTATATGGGCAATACTTATATGATACAGCAGATGAAGCTTCTTGTTGAAGCTCTTCGAGAGGCAACCCCCGAAAGCTATATCTATGTAATCTCCATTTCTCCCGTAACTAAGGCTCACGAGTCGGAGGGACAGGAGACAATGGCTATGGTTAACGGATATAATAAGCTTCTGAAGGACTTTGCCGACGAGGAAGGGGTTGTCTATCTCGACCTTTGCAGCCAGCTTCAGGATAGCACAGGCTATTTCTCCGAGAAATACGCCGAGGTTGACGGCTTACATTTCTTAGGCTCCGCCTATAAGAAAATGCTGAGCTTTATCCAGAGCTCGATAGAAAACTAAAATAAAACCGAAAACTGAAAAAAGAAAGGAACAAAGAAAGATGAAAAGATTTATTGCAGGTTTAATTATCGCCGCTTCCGTATTAAGTGTGGCTTCCTGCGGCGGAAATACTGCTGCCGAAACAAAGAAGCAGGAAACCGAGGCCACCGAAGCAGCAGTTAAGAAGGAATTCAAGGCTTCCGAGGTTACTGCGGCTATCCTTGATGAAATTACTATTGCCTCCGCTTTTGAAAAGAGCGTTGATTCGTTTAATGATTTCTTTACCGACCTTGATACCGAGTCTCTTACCGACAGCTCCTATTATATCTGTGCTTCCGGCGCTTTCCCCGACGAAATCGCGGTATTTAAGTTCAAGGACGCAGAGGCGGCAAAGGCTGCTGAGCCTACTGTAAAGGAACGTCTCGAAAGCCAGAAGGCAACCTACGAAACCTATACTCCCGACGAGTTCTATAAGCTTGAGGGTGCAGTATTAGAGGTTAAGGACGAATATCTTTATTATCTCGTAACCTCCGATAACGACAGAGCAAAGGAAATTGTAAAGAGCTTTATCGGCTGAAAAAGTAAAGTATAACAGGAAAGGAGAATCTGAATGCCCGGCGAATGTTTAGTTACCTCTCTTATTATTCTTGCCCTTAGTATTGCCTGCTTTCGTGCAAAGAGAAAGAACTGGGGCTATGCTGTGCTGCCCTTAGGGCTTGTGCCCTTAGTTGTAGGAATGGGTATGTATGCTGTGGATATGTTCTTTTCCGACAGCTTCGACAGGCTTATTCCGGGAATTCTTATTATCGTTTCTCTTGTAGCTTCCTGCACCTGGATAGGTATAGTAAGTACTATTCTTATTAAGACAAAAAAGCTAAGAATACCCTATCTCGCGGTTTCGATAGCTTTTGACATTATTCTTTCTCTTATTCTGTTAAGCAGATACTACTGCTGAAAAAAGATTACGACAAAATATAAAGTATAACGCCCTGCTGTGACAGGGCGTTTTGTCATATATGGCGGTTTAGCGGAAAAGAAGGTCATATAGGGCGGCAAAATAAGGAAAAATGAGAGAATTTTTGTGTGGAAAAGTGTAATAGGACATGCTATCATATAATTGTGCTTATGAATAGTCATAAGCGCAACAGGAATTAAGAAAGGAATGGTAGTTGAATATGTCACTTTTTCAGAAATCTATACAAAAGCCAACCATCGATAATAACAGCGACCGTCCTGCGGTAAATAAGGTGGTGGAGCTTCCGATTTGCTCGATAGTTCCGAATCCTGCCCAGCCGAGAGTAATTTTCGACGATTACGAGCTTTCCCGACTTGCCGTAAGCATTCAGCAAAACGGAATACTTCAGCCTATAACCGTAAGACGTCTCGACGACGGGCTTACATACGAGCTTGTATCGGGGGAGAGGAGACTAAGAGCCTGTAAGCTTCTGAATATGCATTATATCCCCGCTATCGTTATCGGCGTAACAACCAAGGACAGCGCAGTACTCGCCGTTCTTGAAAATCTCCAGAGAGCCGATCTTAACTATATGGAGGAAGCCTACGCAATAAAGAACCTTATCGATTATTACGGGCTTACCCAGGAGGAAACGGCGGCAAGACTGGGTATTGCCCAGTCAACAATCGCCAATAAGCTAAGACTCCTTAAGCTTTCTGACGATGAAAAGGGAATGGTAATCCGCTATAAGCTTAACGAACGGCAGGCGAGAGCCTTACTTCGTCTTGACAGCAGCAGGAGAAGCGACGCTATCGTTTATATCGGAGGAAATCAGCTTAATACCGCCCAGACGGACAGCTATATCGACGATCTCATTAACGAAAAGCCGAAGCCTACGGTAAAAAGGCGCTGGAGCTTCCGTGCAGTAAACCTCTACATCAATACCTTTAATAAAACTATCGACGCTATGAAGGAGGCAGGAATAAACTGCGAGGCCATGAAGAATAAAACCGATGATTTTGTTGAATACGTAGTAAAAATTCCCCTTCATCAGACTGTACAAAGCAACACTTCTACGACATGATATACCTTCCGTAACGCAGAAATGCCCCTTGAAAAGAATCAAGGGGCATTTCTCCTATTTTCTCTGTCTTGCGGCGGAGGAACGGACAAAACCGTCGCTATAGTAGGCGATAACGCTTTTCTCTCTCTTTTCGTCCAGGTCATAGCCCTTTATCGTTATTCCCGAAAGGTTCATAAGCTCTGCGCAGCTTACCTCGCTGAGCCTGCAGCGTATTGTATTTACGCCGCCGCATACCACGGTAAGCTCATTTTCGCTTATAGGTCGCCTCTAAAAACCTATGTCGTTTATATGTGCTGTGAATTTAGTTGTAAGATTGCCCAAAATTTTCGCAGTAATACTGACGTATTTCAAGAAAATTTTGGGCAATATGACGGCTGAAGGCATAGTGCAGAGAAATGGCATAGGTTTTTAGAGGCGACCTATATTTATAGCCCCTTCGTTTCCGAGCTTATTTTCACGGAAGGTTTCGCTGTCCCTTTCCGTAACATACTTTACAGGGCATTTATCGAGGCTTCTCAGCGTCTTTATGTCCATACCCTTACTTTTCTTTTTCCCGAACAGCATATTTTACTCCTTTTCCATTGGTAATATTATTGTATCATCATATATATGAATAGTCAAGGTTTTGTGCATACCTACACTTGACAACGGGAGAGAATAAGAGTAAAATTATATGGAATATAGAATACATCGTGAATAATATATATTGGTGGAATATGATGCTTTTTATCTATATATTGTGGCAGTGTCTATGGGGCTTGCCGCAGATGTTAGTCGGCGGTATTCTTTTTCTTCTTAATATAAGCTGCGGTAAAAGCTTTCGGCAGGGAGCGGTTATAGTACGCTGGAAATCCGGGTACAGCGCTTCCCTCGGTATATTTCTCTTTATTTCCGATAACCTGACCGAAGAAGAATATGAAAGACTTTTTGTTCATGAATCGGGACACTCTGTACAATCTCTTATCTTCGGTCCCTTGTATCTGCCTTTTTTGGCACTTCCCTCCATGCTGTGGTGTATGCTTCCGCCCTTTAAGAAATACCGAAGTAAGCGCGATATTTCATATTACGATTTTTATACCGAGCGCCTCGCCGACAGGCTTGGCAACAGGTTTTCAGGCTATTTTTACAAGAACATACAGAAAAGGAAATGACTTATGAAAACTGAAATTGGTTTATGTATGGGCTGTATGTCCGAAAAGGACTACAGCGGTCCCTGTGAAAAATGCGGATATATAGATAATTCCGCTTATCTTCCCGACTATCTTCCGCCCTTTACGCTTCTTAACGACAGATATGTGGTAGGAAAGCTTCTTTCCTATAACGGCGAGGGCGCAGTATATCTTGGCTACGATAAGGCGGAAAAGAAGAAGATAACTATTAAGGAATATATGCCTGCCGCTCTTTGTGACCGTGATAGGGAAAGCGGAAATATTACCGTTAAGGAGGACTGTATTCCTTTATATAAGTCCTATCTTTCAGAATTCGCCGACCTGAATAAGACCCTTATGAATTGCTTTGGCGATAGCTGCATAAGAACGGTTTACGGCATTTTCGCAGAGAATAATACAGGCTATATCATAATGGAATATCTCGAGGGCCTTTCTCTTTCCGATTACCTTTCCGAAAACGGAAACGTAATGTCCTGGGCAGAGGCAGAGGTTTTCTTTCAGCCCGTTTTTACTGCGCTGGCTAAGCTTCATTCAATGGGCATTATACACCGTGGCATAAGCGCCGATACCGTTTTTGTAAGGAAAAACGGAAAAGCGGCTTTAACCGGTCTCGATATCTCCGCAGGACGTACCGCTGAATCACGGATTGACTGTGAAATGTACGAAGGCTATGCCGCCTGTGAGCAGTACGCCTTATCGGAAAGACAGGGCTCCTGGACGGACGTTTACGGTATGTCGGCTTTATTGTACCGCGTTCTTACGGGAAAGGTTCCTCCGTCTGCAAGAGAAAGAGAAGTGAATGATACTATTGTTTCTCCTGTGGAAATAAACGGCAGTATCCCGAAGTATATATCCGACGCTATTATGCGCGGCTTAACCCCCGACCAGCTTTCTCGTACACATAATATCGAGGAACTGGCTAAACAGCTTTATACAAAGCCCGAAGAAAAGAGGGAAGCTCCTATATCGGAGGGCGACGGTCCCGTATCCCCAGCTATGCCCGTAAGAAGACCGTCACAGAATGCACCCGTAAGAAAAAAGCCGGAACAGCCCTTAAGAAGACCGGTCAACAAGAAATCCGGGAAAGGTAAGAAGGAATCGAAATCCAACGTAGGGCTTATTATAGGGCTTGTACTGTTTCTTGCTGTTGTAATCGCTCTTGTGGTTGCTATTGTTTATTTCTCAAACGAAACGGCAAATCTCAATAAGCCTTCACAAACGGAAGCTTCAACTACGCCCCCAACTCATTCAATAACAACGGAGCCCGAGGAAACTGAGCCTGTTACCGAGGAAACTACTTCTACAACAAAGCAGCCGGCAGGAGAAATTATCCTTATGCCCTACTTTATAAACAGGTTTTTCAATACCAGCCTTGAACTGCGCTATTCCATGATAAAATTCATTCCCGAATACGAATACAGCAACGATTTTGCCGAGGGTATTATTTTTGAACAGGATATAGAGCAGGGAACAGAGGTTACCTCGGGAGTAGAGGTAAAAATTAAGGTCAGCAAGGGACCTAGCGGCGTTCCTCTTCCCGATTATATCGGTATGAAGGTAAGCGAATACACGAAGCTTCTTGATGAGCTTAAGATACCCTATAAGAAGGTTAAGGAAGAAACTACCGAGGTTAAGAAGAATTATGTAGTACGTTGTGACCGTGAGATTGGCGAAATAATTAGCTTCGAAGCTGAAGAGGGCGAAGAGGTAAAGCCTGTTAAGGTATATTACGCCGTACCTCCCGAGGTTACTACTACCGAGGAAACCGGTGAAGAAATACCTGAAGAGCTTCCCGGCGAAACCCCGTGGTTAGAATCGGGACTAACTGAAAATAGCTTAACAGACGGAAACTAAGAATAACGGAAAAGAAGGACGTAAAAATGGATCTCGAGCTTATAAGAAAAGAAATCGACAAAATCGACGACGAGCTTATCGCTTTATTTGAAAAGCGCTCTAAGCTTGCCTGTGATGTTGCCGAGTATAAAAAAGCCAACAATATGCAGGTTTTTCAGAAGGGAAGAGAGGATTTTATCCTCGACCGTGTAGCGGAAAAAAGCTCTCCCGAAATGAAGAATGCTTCGAGGCTTCTTTTCCAGACAATTATGGATATTTCGAAATGCAGACAGCAGCAGATTCTCACCGAACCCTATCCCTTTCATATCAGTAAGGAGACTAAGGAATGCCCTAAGGTTGTTACCGTAACTAAGGGCAGCTATTCTGCGGACGCCTTCAGGAAATTCTTCGGCGATAACTGCAAGGTGGATTATTTTACGGATTTCTACGAGGTTTTCAGGGCTGTCGAAAACGGAACAGCGGATTTCGGCGTTATTCCTATCGAGAATTCAACGGCAGGAGACGTAAGCGAAACCTACGACCTTATGGGAAAGCATAACTTCTATATCTGCAAGAGCACGAAAATCAGGATTGAGCACGTTCTTGCGGCAAAAAAGGGCGTAAAGCCGGAGGATATTAAAACGGTTATGTCCAAGGGGATTGCTCTTAAACAGTGTTCGGGCTTTTTAAAAGAAAAGGGCTATGCTTGCGAGGAATGCAGTAACACAGCCGCCGCCGCAAAGCGTGTAGCAGAGGGCAGCGGAGATACAGCGGCAATATGCTCCCGTTCCTGCGCCGGGCTTTTCGGACTTGAACCCGTAGCGGAGGACATCGCCGATATAAAGGATAACTATACGAGATTCATACTCATTTCAAAAAAGCTCTATGTTACCGAAAAATCCTCGGTTATATCCCTCTCTCTTTCTCTTCCTCATACCCCGGGAAGCCTTTACAGAATGCTGACCCGCTTCGCTTACTGCGGACTTAACCTCTGCCGCATTGAATCAAAGCCTATGCCGAGCTCTCTCGCCGACGTTAAGGACGACGCCTTCGATTTTATCTTCTATCTTGATTTTATCGGCAGTATCAATAACGGCGATGTTATAAAGCTTCTTAATAATCTTGAGCAGGAGTCAAAGTATTACAGATTCCTCGGAAACTACGAGGAGCTTGAATAAAATACTTACTTAAATTGCTTTTTGTGTAGTATTCTTTTACGTACTGCCTTATTACCATATTAAAACATAAATACAGAAAGAAATTTTTTCGGGAAAAATTGTTAAAAATTTATTTTTTTAGCGAAAAAGGGCTTGTTTTTTTGACTTTTCTATAGTATAATATATAATGGAACAATTTGTGGGCGAGGTATTCCGATTCCTTTCCTGCTACCAAATATAAAGACTGGAGGATTTTCCAAAGTGGCAAAAAAGACATTAGCTGAAATGGAGCAGACGCTCTCCGACAGCAAGGCAAGACAAAGATTAAACGCGCTTTTTGACGAAGATAGCTTTGTAGAACTCGATAAGTTCGTAACAGCAGGCGCAGTAACAGGCTACGGCCTCATCGACGGCGCTCCCGCTTATGCATTTTCTCAGGATATTTCCGTCAAGGGCGGCGCTATGACCGCTTCTACTGCCGCTAAGATTGAAAAAATCTACAATATGGCAGTAAAGAACGGCGCTCCCGTTATCGGTATCTATGACAGCAAGGGCGGCGATATTTCCGAAGGCGTGGCTATGCTTAACGCTTACGCTAAGATGGCTGAAGCTTCCGCAAAGCTTTCGGGCGTAGTTCCCCAGATTTCCCTTGTGGCCGGTCTTTGCGCAGGTACTGCTGCTATGACCGCTTGTATGGCTGATTTCGTGGTAATGACCGAAAAGGCTGAATTCTTTATGACCGCTCCCTTTGTAGCGGAGGACGGTAATGCAGAGGGCGCAGGTACTGCCCTTAACGCCGCAAAATCGGGTACTGCCGCAATCGTGGCTAAGGACGAAACCGCCGCTATTACAGAGGTTAAGAAGCTTATAAGAATTCTTCCCTCAAATAACCTTGAGGTTTCCGGAAACGACTATTACGCAGAAAACGACGCAGATATACTCG
>JAEDHF010000084.1 GCA_016297165.1 Oscillospiraceae bacterium
GTCGCCGAGAACTGGTTCTGGTCGAACTTAATGGTAAACTGGTTCTTATAGGTTTCTTCCTTTGCGGAATAGTTCTTATACTCGGTTCTTGAGGTACGAGCAGTAAGCGCTTCATCAACTCTTATAGGATCTGCGCCGTCCTCGAGAACAACAGTATCTGTAGCGGAAGGAGTCCAGCCTGTAACTGTACCTGTGCTTCCTGTAAAGTTACCGCTGCCGCTTCGTGTGCTTGCGCCGGGGAGATTCTGCGCTCCGGGACACAGGGTCTTGTAGGTTGAATTCATCTTAGTGAGCAAAGCGTCAACCTCGGAGGAAGCTACGCTCTTAACGCTTCCGCCGACGTAAAGACCGCCGCCGTTAACAGTGCCCTGAGTGCTTCCGAGGTAATATACATCGCCCATTACATAAACATTTTTCGCTGTAATACTTTTATTGTCAAGAATAATAAGGTCGCCGCCGACTACGAGAATATTATTACCGAGATCGATATTGTTTTTCTGGTCCATTATAAAGGAGCCGCCGATAAACCAGTTTTTATAGTCAAGATCTACGTCAGCATTAAGCTGATCACCCCATACGCTTCCCGAAGAAATTAAGGCGTGAGTAATCTTGTTAGGATCCTGGCTTCCGAATACGGTATAGGTATTTTCGAAATAAGCGTCGCCGGTAACATTCTTCATATCGATAACAACGCTTCTGTCCAGGTCGTCGGGTCTTCTTCCCGTAGCGGTAAAGAAGGTATTGAACTCCGGTGGGTCGCTGTGTGAGCCGTATTCACGGACAATTCTGTCCTGAATTGTTATGGTATTGCCTCTATAATAAGCGGTAGTAGTCAGTCTATAGTAGGACCAGTACAGGCCGCTTATAGGAGTACCGTCTTCCTTAACGGCGGTATTCTTTTTTTCGTGGGTAATCTCAACCTCAACAGCGTCAAGAATACCGGCTATTTCGGGATTATCTGCCGTCTGGGCGAGAATCTGCTCTGCGGTAGTCATGCTTGAGGTAATCTTACTTGACTTCGCCGTAATCTTCTTACCTACGGTAAAGTTATCGTCGATAAGGGCTTTCTGGAGAGCGGTATAGTTGTTTCTGCCCGTCGAATCCTCAACAGCGTCGTTAGTAACCGCGTCAATCATCATATCGGACACGGATATTGCCGACATATAAACCTGTGAGAAATCGTAATTTCTTATTACGGTTGCGTAGGAGCCTCTTGCAGTATAATAAGCGGCAGTAGCCATGATGACCAATAAGGTCATCATAGCTATAACTACAAATAATACTGCGCCCCTTTTTTTCTTGAGCTTGTATAGTTTATTTAGTATCATTTTTATCTCCTCATATACACAGTAACGAATTACTGATTAACAACGATGCTTGCGTCACCTGCCTGAAGAGTATCAAGGTCTTCCATAGGCTCAACACAGAAGAGAACGAGATTTACTGCAATATCCTTTATGACTGTGTCATCTTTACAAATCTCATCGAGATCATCAATCTTGTCGCTGAATGCCGGAATGTCTTCGAGGGCATTCTTGGTATCCTCGTCATTGGAAACGCTCTGTGTCACGGGAATAGTAACGTCGCTGAGCTTTGTTGCTCTATCGAGGCTGTTGATATAGTTAAGGAAGTCGAGGTAATCCCTGTATTTTCCTGTAATATTAAAGCTTAACTGGATAGTAGCAACGGTCTGCTGGGTTTCGTTTGCAGCAGCAATACGGCAAAGGGTCTTATTATATACCTTTTTCATCATATCGGTATATTTCGACTTATCGATAACGTTATTCTCAGAGTCTATAATCTCGATATTGGCGATGTTTGACGCTGATACAGTGTAAACCTTACCGCCGTCCTCGAACTGACCCTCGGTAAGAGCGTTCTCGTCGATACCTCTTGCGCCTGCTGCGTAGGACTTTAAGTCGTATTCTACTTCAACGTCCTCGTAGCTTTCAAGGAGAAGATTTGATGTAGCTAAAGAAGTAACAGAGATCTCATTTGTCTCGAGATTACATTTCTTAAGATATGCAAGTGCGATTTCGGTTGCTTCGTAGGTTGTAAGGTCGGGATAGAAGGAGCCTTCGAGCTTCTTTGCAGCGTCCTTAGCTTCCTTTATCTCGTTGTCGATTGTGTTTTCACGTTCAAGCTTTCCGTAAACCTCCTGCTGCTCTGCAACAAGATTATCGTACTTTTTGTTTGCCTGTTCAATTTTGTTATAGCTCGGAACAACAAAAAGGAAAATTCCGAAGCCGATAATTGCGCCGATTACAAGTACGGCGATAATAATTTTTTCAACTTTACCTAAGTTCACAACCGTTACCTCCTCTGATTTTCATGCTGAGACTGAAAGCATATTTGTAATCGCCGGCTTCTTCTTTAATTCCAAAGCTTACGCCGTCTTCAGAAATTTCTTCGCCGCTGAAACCTAAGAATGAAATTCCTTCGAAATAATCCTGCTCGATAAGCTTTCTAACATACTTTGTAGGAATATCCTTATCATAGCAGTTTACAGTAACGGTTACATCATATCCGGTTACGGAAACATCACCGACAACCATGGTATTTTCAAAGGCTCCTGCTGCTTCCTTAAGCTTAACTACTACTTCCTCGATTGCCTTAGGTGCATACTTTGAAAGGGTATCTGCCTCGGTTAAGTTAACCTGATAGAGATTTATGCCCTCGAAAACAGTTATTTTATTATTGAGTGCAGCAATTCTGTCGTCGATTTCCTGGCTGTGGATTTCCTTGTCGATAGCGTCTGCCTGTGCCTGCTTATCTGCTGCGATACCGTCGCAAACGAACACACCGCCCGCAACTGCGCCTGCAGCTACGATTGCACCGAGACCGAGACCGATAAGGTAGGTATTTGCGCCCTTCTTTTCCTTAACAGCAGCAGCGTCAAGGAGGTTAACGTGGTCGTAGTCCTTTCTTATCTTAAAGAAGGCGCCGATAGCGTTTGCATATTCTGCGAAGTCGAAGTCGCAGAAGGTTACCACGTTATTGGGTATGCTTAAGATATGAACGGGTACGTTAAAGGAGGATACGGAGTTGGAGAGGGAGATGAAATCTCTTACCTGACCGTAGAACATAATCTCCTTAAGGGGCTTTGCGCCGGGACGCTGACCGGTAAACTGGATTGTACGGAAGAGGTTGTCGTAAACAGCCTGGCTTACATAGTCATCATCGTTGTTGTAATCGTAGGGGTCAATTCTTACGTAACGGGAGAGTGTAACCTGATTATCCTCGTAAAGGTTGATATTTAAGAAGTCGTTATCAATCTGAACGAGCATCAGAGGCATTGAAGCTTCAAGCTTGGGGGTGTTGAGGATAAGTCTCGTGATACAGTTGTTAGAGACGTTAATCTGCTTTAAGCTGATACCGAGCTGGGTGAAAAGTCTTATGTAGCCGTCAACCATTCTCTGGGGGCAGGCTGTAGCAATAAGCTTTAAGGTAGGAACATCGTTTTCGTCCTTATCCTCGCCGATAATAGAATATGAAATATTGTATTCATTTGTGATACCCATGGTGTTGATAATCATGGATTCGATAGCCGCGGAGTTCGAAATCTTCTTAGGCTTCGGAACAACCAGCTCCTTATAAAGGATAGAACCGGAGTTGATACATACGATAGCGTCCTTGTCCTTTATATTCTTTGAAGCGATAATATCGGTAATTTCGCCGGCTACCATAGGAATATCGGTAATGTAGCCGTTACTGATACAGCCTACGGTAAGGTCTCTTGTTTCAACCTCGAGTACACGGATTTTTGCACCGTTAAGCGCACCACGGACAAGCTTAACCTGCTTGTCGGTAATATCAATAGATAACATATAGCACCTCTTTAAAATTATTTATTTTTCTTATTAGCCAACGTTTGCCATACCACCGTAGAGAATCGGGAAGATACCTGCTAAAACTAAACCGATCATAAGACCGAGTAAGATAATCATCGCAGGTTCCATAAGACCTACAAGCTTACTGATAGCGGTTTCCGACTCGTCCTCATAGTAGTCTGCGGACTTGTTTAAGATATCGTCGAGGGCACCGGATTCTTCACCGACCATAATAATGGAGGTAAATACGCCCGGGAATACGCCCGTCTTTGTAACTGCGGTAGATAAGGCTTCACCGTGCTTAACATCCTCAACAACATTGGTTTTGAAAACCTTACAGATATAGGAGTTACCGAGAGTACCTGCTGACTTTTCGATACAATCCACCATCTGAAGACCCGATGAGTAGAGGTTGGCCATGGTTCTTGCAAAACGACCTGTATAAATTACGGTAAGAAGAGGACCTACCTTAGGAACCTTTATAAGCAGTTCATCGATTTTAAGTCTTGTCTTTGGCGTAATGCAGAGAAGTCTTATTACGAAAGCAACAGCAGCTACTACAATAATAAGAACCCACCACTTATCGATAAGGAAGTCGCTTATGTCGAACATAGCCTGTGACAGCGGGGGAATCTCCTGGTCCATAACCAGCTCTCTGAAGGTCGGCATGATAAAAATAAACAGACCGAAGAATACCGCAACCAGCATACCGAGAAGTACGAGAGGGTAAATCATAGCACCCTTTACCTTGTTGTTTACCTTGTTCTGATTGAGATAGAAGTCGGCGACTCTTACCATGATAACATCTAAGTTACCGGAGGCTTCGCCGGCAGCAACCATACTTATAAAAAGATCGGGGAAAACACCGGGTCGGGACTGGATAGCTTCAGAGAAGGAACGACCCTTCTGAACATCCTCGTAGATTTCGCGGAGCGCCGCTTTTGCTTTTTTCTTCTCCTCCTGTGTATAAAGGATGTGAAGACCTCTTACAAGACTGATACCTGCTGTAAGCATTGATGAAAGCTGACGGCAGAAGAACGCTAAGTCAGCAGTCTTGAATTTGTACTTGGCTTGATCCACCTTTTCGACGATTTCGGTGTACTGGGTGCAGAATAAACCCTTACCACGGAGCTTCTCGGCTAAGTCGAGATAGTCGTCAGCGTATTCCTTGCCCTTGACCTTACCGCCGTTAACGTCGGTAGCCACATATGAAAAATATGCCATGTATACCCTCCATTCAGTATAATAATATGCATAATTACACAATAAATTATAGCATAAATCAAGTTACACCACAATAGTATAGAGTTACAAATTTTCAATTTGTATTTTGTGAAAATAGCAATATTTACATCTTATTTGTTACAAATTGGTTACCATTTTCACATTTTTATTAAAATACCGGTTCAGATAAGAGAAAATCTGACATTACAATTCCGATTATGTTTAGTTAAGTAAATTTAAGTAATAATTTAAGTTACTGTTGTTGATATTAACCTAAATATACCTCTGATTTTCGTCATAAAGTATATTGACACTAACGATTTATTACTATATAATTAAGTTAAGATAGCTTATGCTACACAACGAAATATAACGAAAGAGGTACATATCATGAACGTAAAGATTTTTAACCAGCCCTCTCTCCCCAATATTCCCTGGCAGGACAAGCCCCAGGGCTGCAAGGACGTAATCTGGCGCTATAACGCTAACCCCGTAATCCCGAGAGACCTTCTCCCTACGAGCAATTCTATCTTCAACAGCGCTGTTGTTCCCTTCGAATGCGGCGACTATAAGTTCGCAGGCGTTTTCAGAGTTGACGATAAGGAAAGAAATATGGCTATCCATGCAGGCTTCTCCAAGGACGGTATCCACTGGGATATCAACGAGAAGAAGGTTGAATGGATAAACGACGACCCGGAAACGGCGGAAGCTAACCCCTGGCAGTACGGCTACGACCCCAGATGCGTATGGATTGAGGACCGCTTCTGGATTACCTGGTGTAACGCCTACGGCTGGAAGCCCACAATCGGCGTAGGCTGGACAAAGGATTTCAAGGAGTTTCACCAGTGTGAAAACGCATTCCTTCCCTTTAACAGAAACGGCGTTCTCTTCCCCAGAAAGATTAACGGAAAGTACGTTATGTTCAGCCGCCCCTCCGACAGCGGCCATACTCCCTTCGGCGATATGTATCTCTCTCAGTCTCCCGATATGAAGTACTGGGGCGAGCACAGACACGTTATGGCTCCTATGAAGGGCTGGGAATCCTTAAAGATAGGCGCAGGTCCTATTCCGATTGAAACAAGCGAAGGCTGGCTTGTATTCTACCACGGCGTGCTCCAGAGCTGCAACGGCTACGTATATAGCTTCGGCGCAGCTATCCTCGATATTGATAAGCCCTGGGTAGTAAAGTACCGCTGCGGCGAATATCTCCTCAACCCCAGAGAGTACTACGAGTGCGTAGGCGACGTGCAGAACGTTACCTTCCCCTGTGCGGCTCTCTGCGACGGAGATACAGGCAGAATTGCTATCTACTACGGCTGTGCCGATACCTGTGTTTCTATGGCATTCTGTACCGTTGACGAGGTTGTTGACTACGTAAAGAGCCATTCCTCTGTCTGAAATATCAATACAGGAATAATATAAAGAGGGTATAGCGCTTTGCTGTACCCTTTTGATGTTATATATATTAAATAGGTATATATTAAAAGACCACTTGAACAAAAAACACCGTTGAATTTTGGTTATAACGCTTATTTCGCTTTGTTAGGTAAAAAAACGGTTGCAATACTATGTGAAAAGTTGTATAATGTAAGTTGAGATACTATATACGTCCTTTTTGATATGTTTTTGTATAAAATCACATTAAATCGTGACGGAAAGGAAGGCTTTATGAACGGAAACGATATTAAATGGATAACAGCCAACAGCCTTAACCTTAACAACTTCTATTTCAGCATTCCCGAAAAGCTGGATAAATTCGGCTATTGCGTGGATTTCAGCGGCTATGGCGAGGGAAAGCTCGATAAGGCGCAGATATGCATTTTAGACGTTGCTAAGGAAAAGGAAAAGCCCAATATCCTTATTATATGCCCCGAGGGCAGTAAGCAGAGCTGGTACAGCGCTCTTCTTACAGGTCTCGGACTTGATTTCAAATTCGTTAACGGCGGACGGGATACGATTATGTTCTTCGCTCCCGAAATGTCTAACCTTTTAATCGTTGATGAAAGGGTATTAAGAGAGGGAGAGAATTCCGCCTACGGAAATATAAGAAAGAGCGGAATAGTATGGGATCTTCTCATAATCGACGCCTCCGGCTCAATCGACGGTATGGAGCCCGAGCTTTATACTGACTGTGTAGGCTCTAAAGCGGATAAGCTCCTTATTTTCGCTCCCTACCCTTCGGAATATACACAGGGTCCCGACGGCATAAAGTCGGTAGTTAAGGCTCTTTTAAGCAGCACTGCCATGGCAGAGGGTATCGACTCCTATCCTATTGATAAGAGCGTTATGGAATTTACTATGGAAACTCCCTACGCCGACTATCCCGCAGAAGAGGAGAGCGCACATAAGGTTACCTCAATAAGCTATTCCTTCGACGAAAAGGATATCCCTAAGGATTTACATATAAGCGAAATCGCTTCCGGCGGCGGCTACAGCCACGGCGGTAATATCTTCGAGGAATATAACCTTGAGGAAAGAAAGACCTATCTTAAGCCCGTCTATACAAGAAGCGACGCCGAAACCCTTAAGAATAAGGATAAGAAGCTTCAGAAATTCCTTGAAATCATTGACAGCGTTCTTAATTCCGAGGATAAGCTCGCTATAGTATATTTCGAATCGGAGGCTACCGTTTCCTATATCGAAAAAATCCTTTCCGCTATCTATTTCGATAAAAAGGATAATATGGCATATTACTATAAGACCCGTTTCGATGTAAACCGTCTTAAGCAGATTTACGAGATTCTCCCCGAGCGTAAGCTTAAGGTAATTCTTACTACCGATAAGCTTGGCGAGGTAAGCGGTATTATGGGAAATATCACCCATATCATCAACTACGAGCTCCCCGATAACCCCGTTATGCTCCAGCAGAGGTATATGCGCCGCAGTCCTGCCACAAAAGCCGCTCCCGAATTCATCATCTTTGTGGACGAAAACGGACTTTTCGACAGCAGAATCCTCGGAAAGGCTCTCTCGGGCAATCT
>JAEDHF010000085.1 GCA_016297165.1 Oscillospiraceae bacterium
GTAAATCCGAGTAAAACATACCATACTCTGAATTTAATGCTTTTGAAATAGTTTATTAGCTTATGCTTCAAACTTATACCCCATTCCGCGAAGCGTTACAATAAATTTTCTGTACTCGCCGAGATTATTGCGAAGCATTTTGATATGGGTGTCTATAGTCCTGTCATCCCCGAAAAAGTCATAGCCCCAGACCTCGGAGAGAAGCCTGTCTCTCGTAAGGGCGATATTCTTATTTCTTACAAGGTAGAAAAGAAGGTCGTATTCCTTAGGAGTAAGATTAGCCTTTTCACCGTCTATGGTTACGCTTCTTGCAGTAAAATTGATTTCGAGTCCTTCGAACTTTGCAATATCACCCACTGCCGTTGAAGTCTGGTTTCTCTTTATGATTGCATTTATACGGGCAAGAACCTCCTTAGGAGAAAAAGGCTTAACTACATAATCGTCGGCGCCGATTTCAAACCCGAAAAGTTTATCGTATTCCTCACCTCTTGCTGAAAGCATAAGTACGGGAACATTTTTAATCTTACGGATTTCCTTGCAGGCTGAAAAACCGTCAAGCTTAGGCATCATAACATCAAGAATTACTATATCATAATCTCCTGTACGTACCATTTCAACCGCCTGCATACCGTCAACCGCTTCGAAAACCTCGTGACCCTCAAATTCAGCATATTCCTTTATTACTTCTCTAATTTTCTGCTCATCGTCCGCTACCAGTATTTTATACATACCAATACCTGCCTTTCCAAAATTTGTAAAAAAAAGTTCAGTAGAGAGCCTGTGGATCTGTACTGAACGTGATTGTCCCCATAAAGGAGAAAATGAAATGAAATCAGATTAAAATGAAATGTTGGGAGAGGAAATTATGATTAATTCATCATTAACCATCATCAAAGGGTGACCCCCTTGACTGTTATCAGTATAACCCATATATGTGATAATTATGTGATAATTCATAAAAAAAATCAAGTGAATTAGGCATAAAATTTGTCATAACATGGTGTCGGATTTTGTCATTTTTTATCATGCAGAAAACCGAGCACGGAAGAAAGATTATCCTTTTCCTCGATGTCATCAAGGCTTATCACATTCATTCTGAAGGCGCTTCCGTTTGTATGGCGGTAAAGCTTTACCTGCTCATCAGTTTCATGCTCCCAGATTTCACGGCTAAGAAAAAGTATTTCTTCATCATCGGGATCACCCTTTACCTTTTTGAGCTTAACGGGAACAGAGCCGATTATTTCTACTCTTCCCTCGTTTCGCTTAAGCTTTACTATTCCATTCATAGCAATAAACAGGCTTTTTATAGTCCTGCCCGAAGCTTTAAAGATATTTTCGCTGAAACGCTCCTCTGCCAAAAAGGCACACCGAACCGAAAGAGTGTTATCTAAAGCTTCGTTATTATCGCTGACTGCAATAAAACAATCCCCATTATCTCCCAGAAGAAAAAAGAGCTTTATCATATTAAGCATAGCAATTTCAAAGAGGTTATAATCTATTTTTATATATGACGCCGAAATATCAACAACTGGACAAATCAGTTTATTACTAACCTTTACATTAGCTTCAATTCGATAAAAAGTATCAAAGATATATTTCTTCAGCGAAATATATGCTTCTCCCTTTTCCGAACCGCAGCAGTGCAGAATATCAAGCCCGTGGTCGTAAATTTCGCTTGCATAAGCGGACAAAAGAGAAAGGCTTTCCTTTTCGCTTTCTTCTGCATTCTTAAACAGGCTATCCGAAAGGTTAAGAATGTTAAAGGCATTATGACATATATCAACGGAGCTGTTATATATGGTAGAATAGGCTAAGCGCGTTTTTTCCGTAGCAGGAAAAATCCTGCACATGATATCATTGTTCACAAGACGGGTTATAACGGCTTTATAATATACTCCGTCCGACCTGAAAATATGGCTTATTTCGCCCTCGCTCTTCGTAAAGCTATCTTTAAGCGCTTCACGAAAACGAAGTAGCCGCCTGAAAAGTGGGTCGTTATCACACCATATCACAGCAAATGAGTCGCTTAATATGCCGCAATACCCCATTTTTGAAAAATCAAAGCCAAGCTCGCCCATAAACGTCAATCCTTTATAAGCTTCTTTTCTTTTCCGTTTTCGTCAACAACATATACATTCTCAAGCTGACCAATAAGGCTGCGGCGAAAACCTTCACGGTATTCATCCCTCAGCTGCTTCTGTTCAGCCTTTTCTTCGGGAGTAAGCTCCTCGGTTTTCGATTTTCTCGCAAGATAATTTATTCTTTCAATTTTACTCTTTTCCATTTTTCACCCTATTATAAATATATACTTCGAATTTCTTATTCCTTCTGATAAGCATAACCAGCGCCCCCGTAAGAGCTCCGCTAAGAATTCCTGAAAACAAAAGGGCAGGTAGCATATAAAAGATACTGAAAACCCCATAAAAAATAAAGGAAACAAGTATCTGTCCCATATTATGTGCCAAAGCGCCGCCGATACTAACGATTATTTCGTAGTTAAACGCTTTCTTAAAAAGCACCATAGCAAAAAGTGCAGATATTCCGCCTACAAGGCTGAAAAGTATGGCGGTAAGTCTGCCTGTTACAACTGCCGACAGAATACACCTGGCGAAAAGCACCAGAAAACAGTCCGTAAACCTGAAAATCCTGTCATGCATAAGCATAAAGAGGGTAACCACATTGGCAAGACCTATTTTTGCAGCAGGACAAAAAGGAAAAGGCGGTATCAACAGTTCAATCACAAACAGACCGAGAGAAACACCTGTAAGAACCGCCAATAACACCAATTTTCCGGCAGTATTCTTCATCGGCTCACACCATCCGTTTCTATAGCTCCGCTTTTTATTACGATTTCAAGCCTATGGGGCATACATATTACCGGCATAAAGGGACTGTCGCTAAGCCCTGTTTTTATACATGTTTTATCGGGGCAGTCAGCCTCAATAACTCCGATTTTTCCATCCTTCAGACAAACTTTATTATAGCCGCTATCCGTTTTAACAGTAAATACCTTGTTTTCGCCGCTGAGATCGATACAATACAGCAGCTCGCCGCCGGAGTAGATGTACGCAGTCTTATTTTCACCGTTACCGGCAGTAAGGAGAAAAAAGCAACATAATAAAGCCGCCGAAAGAAGAATAACAGCAAAAGCAATTAACCCTGTTTTTTTCTTATTATTCATAAATCAAGCTGAAACTATCCTTTAAATCCTCAGAAACAACAATACCATCGTCTGTAAAGAAAACATATCCACAGTTCATTCTATCAAGTAACTCGCTCCCTTTTTCGGTGCCAAGCACAAAGGCGGCTGTAGAAAGGCAGTCTCCCTTAAATGCATCGGAGCATACAACGGTTACGCTCCTCACTCCGGATTCGGAAGGAAAAGCGGTATTACTGTCAAAAATATGGTGGTATCTTTTCCCGTCTTGTTCAAAATAACGCTGATAATCCCCTGAGGTAACTATTGAAATATCGGAAAGTCCGCTGATAATGCCGCCGACATCTTCACCTCTCGGGTCAGCGATTCCGATATCATAGCCTTTTCCGTTCTTGTTTCCTATAATATATATACTGCCACCGAAATCAATTATAGCTGACTTAACGCCCTTATCCTTAAGAAAGGCTACAGCCTTATTTACAGCGTAGCCTTTAGCGCAGGCTCCAAGATTTATTGAAACCTGTTCATTATCAAAGCAGAGAGCCTCTTGTTCATAATTGAGCTTAATATGTTCATAACCCTTAAAACCAATAAACGGTTCAAGCTTGTTCATATCCGGAACAGCTTGCAAATCTGTCCCGATGCCCCATAGGTCGATAAGCTTACCGAGACCTATATCGAAAGCTCCGCCTGTTTCATAGCAATAGGAGAGAGAGTCGCTTATAAGGTTAAAAACCTCGCTGTCGGTCTTTATCTCGCAGGAAAACGCTGAATTATTAAGCTCGCTTATAAAGCTGTTTTCAATGGCTACAGATACCTTATTTTCAATTTCTCTTACCTTTTCAAAGCATTCATCAATTATCCTGTCCCCGTTATCACAGCCATAAACCGTAACGGATACAATCGTCCCCAGAAGGTAATCCGATTTTTTTACTGGAGTCTCAGCCGAACAGGCAGAAAAAAGGAAAATGGCTATAAAAAGCGAAGCTGCTTTAATCAATCTTTGCAGCATTAAAATACATTTCTGTAAGACAGGCAAAAAGCGCCTGCTTATCCTCCTGGCTAATATTGCTTTTTTCGAATATCTGCTTTCCCTTTTCGAGATAATCAGCAGCCTCTCTTATAGAAGTCGAATCAGAGGTTGAATTGAAAACAAAGCGTTCCTTACTGTCAAGAATCAGGCTTTTCGAATCATCGGTAAGGAATTCCACCGATACGCCAAGCTCACCGGCAATTTTAGAAAGGACATCCTTTTTAGGTTTTCTTGAACCATTAAGATAATTTGCAAGACCTCTGTATGTAATACCGATTTTTTCAGCAAAATCAGTTTTGCTTATGTCTTTTCTTCCGATAAGGATTTCAAGCTTTTCACCTAAAACCATAGCTGTTACCTACCTTTAAGCTGCTTCGTTCAGCGTATTGAAATTTATGAACAAATATGCCATTGTTCACATTTTTAACGTTCATACATTCATTATATATATGAACAAGCAATTTGTCAAGATAATTTCTGATTTTTCTACATATTTTTCTATACGGCATTGGTGATTAAATCAATAATTCATCTTTAATCCCCTCTGAATTCATCGGGAATATTCTCCGTTATTACCTTCTCGAAAAAGTCATAGCTTGTATTCTTACAACCGTGGGCTGCCGCAAGTTCCCTTGTATATTCTGAAAATGGATAAACCCTTATATTACGGTATCCGGAGTCATAATGATTTATCAGAGGAACAGCGTCAGGCTCAGATATCGTTATCTCGCCGCTTTCGTTATTCTTTGTGACGGTGATTCTTCCGAGATACTCTACCATAGAATAAGGATTATCCATAGCCGAAAGGAAATTTCCGAGGCAATAAAACACGAAGGACTTCCCTCCGTCAGTCTTTTGCAGATATTCCATAGATTGTATGGTATGCGGCTGTGTTCCTACTATTATATCAGCGCCCCAATCCGCAAGCTTCTGTGCAAAACTATACTGCTGCTCTGAAATAACGGTTGTAACTTCAATTCCGAAATGCACGCTCACAATTACACAATCCGCTATCTCCTGCGCTTTTCTGACCTGCTCTTCTATAAGCTCTTCCTGAGAAAGATACGTTACCTTGCATGGGGAATCTTTTGGCAGGTATAATCCGTTTGTATGCTCCATATAGCCAAAAAAAGCGAATTTTATGCCATTTACGGTAAGAGTTCTTATGTTATTCATATCCTCTTCGTTTTCATAAGCCCCGTAAACAGGTACATCGGGATGCTCGGTTTTCCAGAAATTGAGGGTTGAAAGTAAGCCCCTTTCACCCTTATCAAGAACATGATTGTTGGATATCGAAAAGGCGTCAAAGCCTATCCGCAGCATTTCATCAGCCAGATCTGTCGGAGAACAGAAGGAGGGATATGTCGAAGGCTCATATTCATCGGAAATTATGGTCTCCTGATTTAAAATAGCAAGGTCCGCCTCCTCAATAAGATGAGCCACGTTCTGATATGCATAGGTAAAATCGTAATAGGTTCCGTCAGATGAACGCTCCTTTGCCTGTCTGTATATGGGGGTATGTATAAGATTATCTCCTGCACAGACTATCCTGACGGTAGATAAAATCGGTTCCGGTTTCTCTGTCTGCGTTGCAGTAGCTTCCGGTGTTGTCATAACTGTACTCGTTACCGTCTCGGGAGCCTCGGTAATTATCTGTGCAGTACCCTCTGTAGCTAAGGCAGTTGTTCTATCCGCAATATCGCTGCTGCAGCCGCTTAAAAACACTGCAGCCAACAAAACAAATAACGCTATTCGTCTCAATTCAATCTCTCCTTTATTGTACGCTTATCCGAAATAGCATTCATACGCTGCGTCAAGGGTATCCTTTATCGCCTTATAGAAGCCATTATCGTCCTTCACCGTAGAGCAGCGATTTGTTACAAAGGCAACCCCTGTACCGTCCGACCTGTCATAATAAAGACCTGTTATTGCTCCGAGGGCATTACCGGGATGGCCATATATTGTCCTGCCGTCAATCAGATTATCATAAATTCGGACGTTAAGCCCCATATCGAAATCTGGAGCGCTGAAATAGGATTTATTTATAGCCTCTACCGCTTTTTCAGACAAAACGGTTTCACCGTTAAGGGTTCCGTCTCCCGAAAGAATAATGCCAAGCCTCGCAAGGTCAGAGGCTGTTATAATAAGCTCACACTGCGCAGCCATATATGAGTTCCCGAGACCGAAGGATTCGTAATACTTCCTGTTTCTTTTCCATGTGGGGACATGAAATACCTCGCCGTCGTAATCATACAGCGTAGCGCAGCTTTCCTTATCCTCAATCAAATCTATAAGATATCCCGCGTCCATACCAAGAGGTTTAAAAAGCGCTCTATCCGCGTAATCATGAAAGTATTCGCCGGTAAGCTTCTCTACTATAGCGCCGATGGTGCCTGCCCCGAAATTAGAGTAATTATACATCGTCCCGGGCTCGTATCCGCTATGCGCAGAAGAAAGTATGTAGTCAATCTTGTATTTATATGAGATTGCAAGCTCGTACACATAGGTATCAATAATACCTGCTGTATGGGTAAGAAGGTGCCAAAGCTTTACTTTTTCTTTGTTGTACCTGTCATATTTTATTCCTGTAGCATCAGTAAGGGAGGAATCAAGTTCTATTTTCCCCTCATCGTACAAGGTCATAAGCACCATAGTAGAAATAAGCTTAGAGGTACTCGCTATTCTGTAACGGGTGTTATCTGTGCATAAGGCTTTTGTTTCAGCGTCGGAGTAGCCGATATTTTCCGTATGTATTATTTCTCCGTCTCTGAAAAGCGCTACGCTCATTCCCGTTATTCCATAGTCCGTATATATCTTATTAAGTCTTTCGGTAAAACCCTTTGTATCCGGCCCATAAACCACCTGCTCCGCAGTTTCATAGGGCACTTCGGACATGGCTACAGAATCGGAAACCGTTTCGGTTTTATCAGAATTTAAAGCAGTAGTGACTATACCCTCATTCCGACTAACATCAACGGTAGCCATAGCTTCGATGATGTCTGTACCTGTTGTATCTATCTCTCTTTCATCAATACTTGTACATCCGCACAGCATAACGGCTATCATAGCAGCTGCTGCAATTCTTTTATACTTCATATTTTAGCTCTCCTGTATTTCGGTACTTCCATTATAACATAAGGCACCAATTCCTGACAATATTTTTTAAAAAAATATACTTATTACTCCTGAAACACTTCGAAAAAGCAGAAAGCGGAAAGCATACCTTACCAGATAACCAAGTGTAAAGTTAATAATATCCAAAATATTCACAAAATATACACATTATACAGTATATTATACATTTATCTGTATAAATATCCTTGACATTATGAATATTTTGTGTATAATAATAGTTAGTAAATTTTTTACAATTCTATATAAGAAAGGATCTATAAAAATGGCAAACGATATTAAAAAGATTATTCTCGCATACTCGGGCGGTCTTGATACCTCTATTATTATCCCCTGGTTACATGAAAACTACCCCGGCTGCGAGGTAATCTGTGTAGCAGGTAACGTAGGTCAGGACGCTGAAATTGAAGGTCTCGAGGAAAGAGCTAAGAAAACAGGCGCATCAAAGCTTTATATCGAGGATATTCAGGATGAATTCGTCAACGATTTTATTTTCCCGACTTTAAAGGCAGGCGCTAAGTACGAAGGCTACCTTTTAGGTACCTCCTTCGCTCGTCCCCCTATCGCAAAGAGACTTGTTGAAATCGCTAAGGCTGAAGGCGCTGACGCTATCTGCCACGGCTGCACAGGTAAGGGTAACGACCAGGTTC
>JAEDHF010000086.1 GCA_016297165.1 Oscillospiraceae bacterium
AGACGACTAGTTTAAGACATACCCGCCATGTCCGGCGTCGATAATGACTACCTGCCTCCGGCTCGCTCCAGCTGACACCGGGGCCGCCTTTCCGTCGCCCTTTACAAGTGCTGAAAGCCCTGCTACTGCAAGGCAACAGCACAGCGTTACCACAACAGGAAGCTTTCCCTTAATCTTTCTCAAAATCTTCATAATCCGACCTGTCCTTTCATATTCGTTTGGCTTGTATGGTAATGAATATGTTGAGAGGGTGGGGATTATGACCTGTGTGTAGTATAACATGTTTTCTGTGAGTGTTCAAGTTTTTGCTTTTCAAATTCATCACTCTGCATCAGTGCATATAAATGTCCTTGAAAAATATCAGGAATTGTGATATACTTAAAAGGCAATAATAGTCACTTTATATGTGAAAGCAGACCGATGAAATAGCGGCTGCAATTAGAATAATTTTTTACATGAGGATAAGAATGAATAATAAAAAGGAAATTTCAATACGATCAAGTGCGGCAGAGTATCTTACATATGTTGCTTCTGTAGGCGATGCTTAAAATAGCGTCGAAATGCGGTATGAGGACGAGAATATATGGCTTACGCAGAAAATGATGTCAATTCTGTATAATGTCGGAACAAACACAATCAACTATCATATCAGCAAAATTCTAAAGGACAGTGAACTGGAAAAAGATTCAGTTATTCGAAAATTTCGAATAACTGCCGATGACGGAAAAAGCTATAATACAAACCATTATTCATTAGAAATGATAATAGCCGTAGGCTTCAAAGTCAATTCAGAAAGAGCTGTACAATTCAGAAAATGGGTTAATAAAATTGCTAAAGACTACACAATTAAAGGTTGGATAATGGATGTAGAACGCATAAAGCGCGGAACATATCTAACCGAAAAATACTTCGAGGAACAGCTTGAGCGAATCCGAGAAACACGTGCAAGCGAAAGAAAATTCTATCAGAAAGTTACCGATCTTTATGCAACAGCTATTGACTACGATAGAAATTCCGCATTCACAAAAAGCTTATAATTGTACTTGTAGTAATTGCGCTTATTGCAGGACTTGTTTTTGCTGCTCCTGCAATAACAGATTTTATGAACTGGATGGGTAATATCAACGGCTCATATTCAGAACACGAAACAAGCGGCTCAGAGGTAAACTTTTTCGTTGAAGCGGGAAGAAAGCTCAGAATATGCTTATTCCGATGTAAAGGGCGGAGAGCTTGATATTGAGGTTTACAATTCCGACTGGGAAAAGGTTTTTACCGTTGATAACGGTAATGAGCTTATGACATACTTTACCCCGGAAAAGGATGGAGCATACACAGTAAGAGCAGAACTGACCGATTTTACGGGAAGCTTTGACCTTACGGTATATAAAACTTGATAAAGGAGAATTAAAAATGCTTGAAACAGGAACAAAAGCCCCGGATTTTACACTTACCGACAAGGAAGGAAATAAGGTTTCTCTCTCGGATTTTCTCGGTAAGAAGGTAGTTCTCTACTTCTACCCAAAGGACAACACACCCGGCTGTACAAGGCAGGCTTGCGCCTTTGCAGCAGCTTACAATGGCTTTAAGGACAAGAATACCGTTGTTATCGGAATCAGCAAGGACAGCGCAGAATCCCACAGGAAGTTTGCGGATAAATACAATCTTCCTTTTATTCTTCTTGCAGATACAGAGCTTACTGCAATCAAGGATTACGACGTATGGCAGGAGAAAAAGCTTTACGGAAAAGTAAGTATGGGAGTTGTACGAAGCACATATATTATAGATGAAAAGGGCGTTGTCGAAAAGGTTATGCCTAAGGTAAAGCCTGATACAAACGCTGCTGAAATCCTTGAATATCTTGGAAAGTAAGCAGTGTGTGCCGGGCAACTGTCCGCAGTACAGTTATTGTCTCAAAGCCTGAAAATCAGGCTTTGAATTGCCTTAAAAACGCACTTCGTGTGATTTTAAGGCGCACACACTACTTGATGTCAAGCTCATTTCGTCCCAAGGGACGAACTAAAGTGCAAGGATTTCTTTGATTATTTATAAAAATCCTTGCACTTTAGCAACTTCTGAAAGGCTTTTTTCATTATTTTAAAGCCTTTCAGAAGTTGATGAGCAGACATTAAGTAATTGACTAAAGGACTTTTCTATGTTATACTTTTTGAAAAAAGACAGGAGAAAAATAGCTTGTACAGAATTTATATAATCGAGGACGAGGAAGCCATAGCCTCCGCCATAAAAAACAACCTTGAAAAATGGGGCTTTGAGGTTAAATGCGCCGAGGATTTCAGGAGTATTACAGAGGAATTTTCCGCCTTTTCTCCCCAGCTTGTACTTATGGATATCGGGCTTCCCTTCTTTAACGGCTTTTACTGGTGCAGCGAAATAAGGCGGCTTTCTAAGGTTCCCGTAGTTTTCCTTTCCTCCGCCGCCGATAATATGAATATCGTTATGGCTATGAATATGGGCGGCGACGATTTTATTGCGAAGCCCTTCGATATATCCGTACTTATGGCGAAAATTCAGGCTGTTCTTCGCCGTACCTACGATTTCGGCGCAGCCCCCGGGCTTATACGGCACAAGGGTGCAATTCTCAATATCTCCGACGCTTCCCTTACATATAACAGCGAAAGAATAGATCTTACAAAAAACGAATACCGTATTCTTCTCACTCTTCTTGAAAATAAGGGTAAGGTGGTAAGCCGTGAGCTTCTTATGGACAGGCTTTGGGAAACGGACAGCTTCGTGGACGAAAACACTCTTTCCGTTAATGTTTCAAGGCTTCGGAAAAAGCTTGAAGGAGCGGGACTTAACGACTTTATCCGTACAAAATCGGGACTTGGCTATATGGTGGAGTAAAATATGCTTTTATCTTACCTTAAATCACATATAAAGAGCTTTATCCTGTGGGCGGTTATCTGTCTGATTTTCGGGGTAGTTTTCGCTCTTTATTCCCTACCCCTTTACGCCGTTCTTTACGGGGGAGCAATAAGCTTTTTCTTTGGTGCAATATTTTTAGCTATCGACTTTTTCCGCTATCGAAAAAGGCGGCTCCTGCTACAGAAAATAGCTTCGGAAATAACCCTTACCGCCGATAATCTGCCCCTGCCCAAAACAGGAATAGAGGAGGATTACGACAGACTTGTAAAGCTTCTTTTTCAAAAGCTTAATGCAATAGAAAACGAGAATGCCGCTAAGCTTTCGGATATGACGGATTACTATACTATGTGGGTGCATCAGATTAAAACGCCTATTGCAGCTATGCAGCTTATTCTCCGTGAGGGAGACAGCCCCCAGTACAGAGAGCTTACTGAAAATCTAAGGCGCATAGAGCAATACGCCGAAATGGTGCTTTGCTATCTGCGGCTTGGCTCCGACTCTACGGATTTCGTAATAAAGGAATACTGCCTTGACGATATAATAAGGCAGGCGGTACGAAAGTTTTCGCCCCAGTTTATCCGCAGAAAGCTGAGGCTTATCTATGAGCCTACGAAAATGAAGGTAATTACCGATGAAAAGTGGCTTCTTTTTGTAATTGAGCAGGTTATTTCAAATGCAGTTAAATATACTCCCTCGGGGGAAATAGAGATATTCCTTGAAGAGCCCTTTACCCTTTCCATACGGGATACGGGAATAGGAATTGCCGCCGAGGATTTACCCCGTATCTTCGAAAAGGGCTATACGGGCTGTAACGGAAGAATCGACAAGAGAGCCAGCGGTATAGGGCTGTATCTCTGCAAGCGTATCTGCCGCAAGCTTGGCCACGATATTACTGCAAAAAGCGGCGAAAAGGGTACTGTTATCAGTATAAATCTGGAGCAGACAAAACCTGAAATTGAGTAAAGCTTTCAAAAATGTAAGATTTTTCGGGAAAATGTAAGCCATTTGAATGGAATACATTTTCCCTTTCTGCTATAATGTCATTGTAAAATCAAAAAGCAGAAAGGACAGAACATAATGTCATTACTTGAAGTTTCGAACGTAAAAAAGACATATACCCAGCGTATAGGCGGAAACAAGGTTGAGGCGCTTAAAAACGTAAGCTTTACCGCCGAAAAGGTCGAATATATCGCCATTATGGGAGAAAGCGGCTCGGGAAAGACAACCCTTCTCAATATCCTTGCGGCGCTGGATAAGCCCACAGGCGGAAGCGTTATCCTTGACGGAGCCGACCTTTCAAAAATAAAGGAAAAGGACGCTGCCGCCTTCAGACGCAGTAACTTAGGCTTCGTTTTTCAGGAATTCAATCTTCTTGATACCCTTACCGTAAGGGATAATATCCTGCTTCCCTTAGTGCTTGCAGGAGCTGCCTATAAGGAAATGACGGAGCGTATAGAGCCGGTAGCGGTAAAGCTCGGAATAAATGAGCTTCTCGACAAGTATCCCTACGAAATTTCGGGAGGACAAAAGCAGAGGGCTGCCGCCGCAAGAGCAATAATTACCGACCCGAAAATTCTTCTTGCCGACGAGCCTACGGGAGCATTGGACTCCAAATCCTCCGACGAGCTTCTTTCCGTTTTTGAAAAGCTGAACAGCGAAGGACAGACCATTCTTATGGTAACCCATTCGGTAAAGGCGGCGAGCCATGCAAACAGAGTGCTTTTCATAAAGGACGGAGAGGTATATCACCAGCTCTACCGAGGAAACAGCAATAACGAAGAGCTTTATAAGCGAATTTCGGACGCTCTTACTATTATAGCTTCGGGAGGTAATGTGAAATGAACTCCTCCTTGTTATACCCGAGGCTTGCAGTAACGGGAATAATAAAAAACCGCAGGACATATATCCCCTATATCCTGACCTGCATAGGTATGGTGATGATATTCTATATCATTTCCTTCCTGTCGGACAGCAAATTTGTGGGAGAAATGAAGGGCGGAGATATTATGCAGTTATATCTCGGCTTCGGCTGCGGCGTTATGGTAATTTTCTCCGCAATCTTTCTCTTCTACACCAACTCATTTCTTATCCGCCGCAGAAAAACCGAATTCGGGCTATATAATATCCTCGGAATGGGTAAGGGCAATATTGCCGTAATACTTATATGGGAAACTGCCCTTATCTACCTTTTCTCTCTTGCAACAGGACTTCTTTGCGGCATACTTTTTTCCAAGCTGGCGGAGCTTCTGCTGGCAAAAATGCTGGCAAGCGGCGTATCAACGGTGTTTGATGTTTCCCTGCCCTCAATGCTTTCTGCGGCGGTATATTTTGCAGTAATCTTTTTTCTAATAATGCTTAATTCCCTTCGTCAGATAAGCCTTTCTAAGCCCATTGAGCTTATGAAAAGCGAGAGCTTCGGCGAAAAGCCCCCTAAAGCCAATTATTTCTTCGCCATTATCGGGGTTATTCTTCTTGCGGCGGCATATTGTATCGCTATCTTTACCGAAAACCCTGTTTTAGCGGTTATGGTATTCTTTATAGCGGTAATTCTCGTAATAATCGCAACCTATCTTCTGTTTATTTCGGGGTCGGTGGCGCTTTGCAGACTGCTTCAGAAGAATAAAAAATACTACTATAAAACCAACCATTTTATCTCCGTTTCACAGATGACCTACCGTATGAAAAGAAACGGCGCAGGCTTAGCTTCTATATGCATTCTTTCCACTATGGTGCTGGTTACCCTGTCCTCTACTACCTGCCTTTATATCGGCGCAGAGGATATGCTGAAGGACCGTTATCAGCGTGATGTCGCCGTTAACAGCTTTACCATAGACGAGGGCGTAGGAGAACGTACAAGGGCTATTGCGGACAGCATTTTGCAGGAATACGGCGAAGCGCCCGAAAACATACTCTCTTACCGCTATCTTGAAATTACGGGCGGCTTTAAGGGTAATACCGTTACTCTTGATTCCTCTCGAGCAGAAGAATTTTTCTCCGGCGGAGAATCGGATATAAGGCAGATTTATATAATTCCCGTAGAGGACTACAACAAGCTTTCGGGCGAAGGCATTGAGCTTTCCGAAAACGAAGTTATAATCTGCCCCGAGGATAAGGATTTCCCCTTCGACACCATAAATATCGAAGAATACGGTATTCTTGATGTAAAGAAAACTGCCATTCTGCTGTCCTTAATAAAACCTCGGCTTTATTAAGGACAGCAGAATGGCGCTTGTCAGCGATATCAGGTCGGTGCCCGTATTCTTTCTTTTCGTTAAGGACGAAACCATACTGCAAAAATTCAACGAGATACAGAATGAGATTTATGATAACGGCTACTCAATGCTTCATAATTATTACGGCTTTGATTTAGGCTGTGACGAGGAAAAGCAGGCGGAAATCGGTACAGAGCTGCAGAAAAGAATAATAGCCCTTCGGGGCGCCGAGGGCGATAGCTGGACGGTAAAAATCGAATGTGCCTCAAAGGATAAGGCTGAATTCTATGCCCTTTACGGCGGGCTTTTCTTCCTCGGAATAGTTCTCGGAACGGTATTTATCTGCGCCGCCGCTCTTATTATGTATTATAAGCAGATTTCCGAGGGCTACGAGGATAAGTCGAAATTTGAAATACTGCAAAAGGTAGGAATGACTAAAACGGAAATAAGAAAGAGCATAAATTCACAGGTGCTTACCGTATTTTTCGCTCCCCTTATTGCCGCAGGAATTCACATGGCCTTCGCCTTCGGCATTATTTCTAAAATGCTGGCAATGTTCGGACTTACGGACAGCGGTCTTTTCGCTATAGTTGCCCTTTGCTGCTTCCTTCTCTTCGGGCTTCTCTATGCGGCGGTATATTTCATCACCTCAAAGAGATACTACAGAATTGTGAGCGGAAAGGAATAATATCAGATAAGACAAACCAGCCGAGGAATCTTCCTCGGCTGTCTTCATATATGCCCATATTTTACTATCAAGATAACCACAATCCGACCTGTCCTTTCGTGTTCATTTGGCTTGTATGGTAATGAATATGTTGAGGGGACGGGGATTACGACCTGTGTGAAGTATAACATATTCCTGTGGGATTTTAGGTTTATAATTATCTCAAACCTGCCACACAACTTTGAATAGCATTATCAAAAATATCTGTGTAGTTTTATGCCAGAAAATCCCGACGCAACAAGAGGAGCTTACGGAAATAGGGCGATTTTACGTTGGTTATGGTAGAGGATATACAATAAAGGCATATCCTCAATTTTCAACAATGTATATATTATGATATATGTATGACAAAAAATAAGCTGTTTCGACGGATTTATTTGTATTGTCCCGGTTTTGGTGCGATTTCGTCGAAAAGTCTGTATGTACCTCCGATGTCAGCGGCAACATACGGCTGACTGAAGGATATGAGGAGATAAAAGCACTTTCGCAGATAGACCCTGCATCTCCAAAAGGATGTTGATACTGCAAGCAAGGCTCTCATTGCTGTTGATTAGGGAAGGCAAGGAAAGTCACCCTGTCACTATTATGGGAACAGTGTGTAATGATCGCAAGAAAGCAGGCACAAAGCTTAAATCTCTCATATCGCAAATGCAGGGTAGGACACTTGATATGGGCGAGTATCGTGGGTTCAAGCTGTCGATTTTCTTTGATACCCTAACAAAGCACGTTAGTCGCACATATCGCGCTGTCTTAATTATAACAGAGATAGTGTAAGATTGGCGAGACAGAAAAAACATCAATAAAAAAGATTTTCACTTTTCAGGATTGCGACATCGTCTTGTCCACGATTACGACGGCACAAACTGGAGCATTATTTCAGATGTTGTCTTTGAAGAACTGCCTGAGCTCATACAAGAAATGCGAAAGCTGATTTAATCACATTTAAAAACACGTTATACCAAAACAGCCGAGGAAAGATCCCTTCCCCGGCTGCGCTAATATATCTCCATATTTCACCGCAAAACGTGTGTTCAGACGACTAGTTTAAGACATACCCGCCATGTCCGGCGTCGA
>JAEDHF010000087.1 GCA_016297165.1 Oscillospiraceae bacterium
TGACTACCGGAGAAGTTTTCTAAAAAATTTGTAACGCATCATTGACAAACCAACATTTTTTGAAAAATCTTGAAATAATTGTATTACTGCTATTCTTTCTATTATTCATACTTGCCCTTGCTAACGCATATAAATTGATAAAAACATTATTACGGAGGGGCGAAATCATGTCACGAGCAAGATTAGCAGAAGCGGATTACACCGCTTACGGAACAAAACAGGAAAGATGTGTAAGCCTCGCAAAATACATAATTGAAAATAAAGCGACGGTAAGAAACGCCGGAAAGGTTTTTGGGATAAGTAAAAGCACAGTCCATCAGGATATAACGTCAAGACTGGAAAAAATAAATCCCGAGCTACATAAACAGGTTAAGGAAATTTTAGAAATAAATAAGCAGGAACGTCATATCCGTGGCGGAATGGCAACTAAGAATAAATATAAAAAAGAAAAATAAAAATAAAAATTATATTTTTTTCAAAAACCTATTGACAAAACCATTACAGTATGATATAATCTATGACTGTAATGGTGCTGATATGGCTCAGTCGGTAGAGCACATCCTTGGTAAGGATGAGGTCATCGGTTCGATTCCGATTATCAGCTCCAAACATTAAAGCCTGACAGATTGCATTTGCATTTTGTCGGGCTTTTCTTATGCTTTTGCAATTTCGGCATAATAATCCTGCAAAATAAAGGAATATACTATATATAATCTTTACTTTTTCACTTTAATTTAGTGCAATTTCGACAACATTACATTTAGTCCCTTGATTATTGTCAGATTATAGTATATAATAATTATATAGTATAATGTGCATTTCATAAAACACAAGAAAGGAAAGACAGAAAATGCTGACTGATGTTGAAAAGGAAATAGTCTATCCCGAAAAGGAAGAGAAGATAATTATTGACGAACTTTATGAGGCTAATTTAAAGGACGGAAGAATCGACCCCGACCTTTATGTTGAATATGACGTAAAACGTGGCTTAAGAGATATGAACGGTAAGGGCGTCTTAACCGGACTTACCGAGATTTCCGACGTAGTTTCCTACGATGTTGTTGACGGTAAGAAGCTTCCCTGTGACGGCCGTCTTTACTATCATAATTATAATGTTTTTGACCTCGTAAAAGGCTTTGAGGGAAGAAGATATGCCTTTGAGGAGGCTACATATCTGTTACTGTTCGGTTCCCTGCCCAATGTAACCCAGCTCGAACAGTTCAAGAAGCTTATCAGCGAATATCAGCTTCTTTCAAACAGCTTTACCCGTGACGTGCTTATGAAGGCACCAAGCTCAAATATTATGAACGCTCTCCAGAAGAGTATCCTTACACTTTACTCCTACGATGAAAACCCTGAGGATATTTCTGCTCAGAACGTATTAAGACAGTCTATTCAGATTATTGCAAAAATGCCCCTTATTTCTGTATATGCATACTGTGCATACCGCCATTTCAAGCTGCATGAAAGTCTTATGATCCGTAACCCTATCCATGATTATTCAACGGCGGAAAATATTCTTCATATGCTCAGAGATGACGGAAGATTTACCGAGCTTGAAGCGAGCGTTCTCGATATCGCCCTTGTTATTCATGCAGAGCATGGCGGTGGTAACAACTCAACCTTTACTACTCACGTTGTTACTTCTTCGGGCACCGATACCTACTCTGCCGTTGCTGCTGCAATAGCTTCCTTAAAGGGCTTCAGACACGGCGGCGCAAATATGAAAGCGAAGCGTATGCTTGATGATATAAAGCTTCATGTCACAAACTGGAAGGACGAGGGAATGATAAGAGATTATCTTGTCAAGATTGTCAACAAGCAGGCCTTCGATAATACCGGTCTTGTCTATGGCATAGGTCATGCCGTATATACAAAGTCCGACCCAAGAGCCGTTATTCTTAAGAAATATGCCCGTGAGCTCGCTATCGAGAAGAACAGGACCGAGGAATACGAATTCTATGAGAGAATCGAGCGGATTGCAAAAGAGGTTATCGCCGAGCACCGTCACCTATTTAAGCCGATTTGTGCCAACGTTGACTTTTACAGCGGTTTCGTTTATGATATGCTCTGTATCCCCGAAGAATTATTTACCCCTATTTTTGCAATATCACGTATGTCAGGCTGGGCGTCCCACCGTCTCGAAGAAATAATCAACAACGGTAAGATTATTCGTCCTGCTTATAAATATGTGGCAGAGCATCTTGATTATATTCCTCTTGAAGAAAGAAAATAATGAAGTATATCATTTTTGATATGGAGTGGAACCAGCCCTCCGCTGAAAATACAAAGGTAGAAAAGCTTACTCATGGAGAAATAATCCAGATAGGCTTTTTTCTCCTTGATGATAATATGAATACTCTCCATAAGGAAGAATTCTTTATAAAACCCTCCTGCTATAAATGTATGAACAAATATGTAAGCGCCCTTACAGGCATTACCCAGGAGGATATTGACGGCGGTCTTCCCTTTTCCGAAGCTATAGTCCGAATGACGAAATATTTCGACGAGGATACTGTCATAATAACCTGGGGAGATGATGATTTACCGATTTTAAAGGATAATCTGAGTTTCCACGGAATAGATAATTTAAAGCTTCCTAAGCATTATAACCTTCAGCGTATTTTCAGTATGCAGACAGGCTCGGAAGCACGTCAGACAGGGCTTAAAAATGCCCTCGAAGCCTTAGGCATCACAAACGAGTTTCAGGCTCACGACGCACTTAATGACGCTTATATGACCGTCCGGATTGCTGAAAAGCTTGACTTAAAAAAAGGCGTCGAGGACTACGGAAAATATTCCTTTAAGAAGCCTGATAAAACAAAACAGCAGCCCTGGATTTCGGAAAAACCGATAAAAACAGCTGAATACCCTTATGATGGCAGTATTGACGGCTTAGTAGCATATTGTATGAAGCTTAAGTCATCGTGTCCCGTATGCGGCACAGAGTGCGAAAGAAGCACATTCTGCCGCCAGGGAAAAGCAACATATATAACAAGAATAAGCTGTGTTGAACATAACTGCCTCTATATACGCTATGAGCTTAAAGACGGAGCGTTAACAGAAAGCTTTTACAAGGAAACAGAGGATATTAAAAAGGCGTATAACAATAAGCTGAGACAAAAGGAAAAGAAGCTTAAATACCGTGAACTTTATAAGGCGGCGAATAAAACTAAAATAAGAAAAGGATAGTCGGAGAATGAGAGATATTTATAATCTTACATACGAAAAATTCTCCGACTATCTTTTTTCTATCGGAGAAAAAAGATCAAAGGCGGATATACTCTTCCCTGCTTTTTATCGGGACAATATAACCGATTTTAAGGAAGCATCTGTTAAGGATAGTCTTTCTTTACTCCTCAAAAAAGAATTCTATTTCGGAGAAATAACCTGTATTGATAAAAAATGCAGCGATTCGGCTGATAAATACCTGTTCAAGCTTAAAGACGGTAATCTTGCCGAAACCGTTCTGATGAAGCATGAATACGGCAACAATATCTGCGTTTCAACACAGGTCGGCTGTAATATGGGCTGTGCTTTCTGTAGAAGCGGCCGCCTTAAGAAAGTAAGAAATCTTGAAACTGCTGAAATGGTGGAACAGCTTCTGTATGTTACAAAAGAGTCTGGCAGAAAAATAGACGGAATAGCAATAATGGGTATCGGCGAGCCGCTGGATAACTACGAAAGCGTAGCGGATTTTATTGATATTGCTATGTATCAGAAGGGCTTCGATATAGGGCTTAAGCATATTACCCTTTCAACCTGCGGAATTGTTCCGAAAATATACGAATTATCGGAGAGCAGAAACCCCGTTAACCTCGCAGTAAGTCTCCACGCTCCAAACGATGAGCTTAGAGACAGGCTTATGCCCATAAACAGGAAATATCCTCTCTCTCCTCTTTTCGAAGCTATAAGGCATTATTCAAGCTCCAGGAACAGACGTATCACTCTGGAATATGTAATGCTTAAGGGGATAAACGACAGCAAAGAGCACGCAAAACAATTAGCCGACCTTATCGGCGACAGTAAATGCTATGTAAATATAATTCGCTATAACAGCAGCGAAGAAGATTCCTTCGAATGCAGCGATTTCGATACAATAATGGCGTTTTACGACGTACTGAAAAAGAATAAAATCGGCGTTACAATGCGCCGTGAGCTTGGGGCGTCCATAAACGGAGCCTGCGGACAGCTGAGAGCCGATTATATGAATAAATAATACTAATAACCGTTTGAATGAAGGGAAAGAATAAAGATTTTCTGAGTTTAAATGGTTATTAGTATAAGCTAAGCCTGAGAAGTTTTGTTCTTCTCAGGCTTTTTGCATTATTCAATATGAAAGTCCTCTGTTACAACACCGATATGATATCTACCGTCATATCCCATTGAAAGAGATTCGTTAACATTCATCACCACAACCGGTACAGAGGACATGACATTTCCGTCTCTATCGGAGAAATAAAGATTTTCACCAGTTTTTAGCTTGAAATTTGTCTGCTGGCGCTTTAATGCAGATTCCTCGTTATTATCCTTCATAACTATAAGGAGAGTATTATGGGCAGCAAGCTTACCATCCTTAATTTTCCACTTTTTCATATCGTTTTTATCGTCGGAAAGATAATATCCGCTTATATCAATGTCCTCGGAGCTGTCGTTATAAAGCTCTACCCAGTCGCCATTTCCTGCGGTATAAAGCTCGCTTATAATTACTCCTCTGCCCTCTTCGTTCTTATCGATAAACAGCCTTACGGTAACAACACCGCTTTCGTCTGCCATATCCTTATTTATTCTGATATCCTCGGAATAGTAGGCTGTGTCGTTAATCTCCCAATGATTAAAGCTATAACCCTCAAAGGTGCTTACCCCTGCATTAACCCCACATTCGTTAAAATAGTCTGTTGAAAGCTTTTTTACCGTAGTGGCAGTCTGTGAGCCGAGACGGGCGATACTGCCCTCCGGGTTATAGAACTCAACGGTATATGTATCTCCCTCATAGCCAAAGCTCTTTGCGATGTATCTTTTCATTATTTCAGGCCGTTTTTCGGCAAAATCCCTTATCTGCTGGCGGCTGTCCGCAAAGGTGTTCTCATTAGCCCAGGATGATGTATATCCGTTTTCGAGAGCGTACATACATTCCTTATCACATTCCTCGATAAGCTTTTCTACCGTTTTGAGAGCATTTTCCGTTGAAAAAGCTCCGCCGATAAGCTCGCAGATTGTGTTGGCGAACTTTTCCTTCATGTCATCTCTTTTTAAAAGAGCTTTAAGAAGGATAGAATCACCCTGCATGTGATTTCCCGTAAGAACGGCGGTTAAGGTATCGTCCTTATATCCTCTTCCGTAAAGTCCCCATGCGAATTCAGCGTCAAAAAGCATAAATCTCCACTTGCCGTCGAGATATTCGCTGCTTACTACCTCATTTTCATCGGGATAATACCGCCAGGCCTTAAAGTTATTACCGGGCCAGTCCTTGTTATCAATGTAAATCTGTATAGCGTAATAGAGCATCAGATTATCAATATCCACAAGCTCACAGAATTCCTTGAATCTCTGGTAATTATCGAGCCCCTTTTCCGCTAATTCGAGAACATGGTTCCAGTCGGCAACGCATTTTTCGTCGTCGCCCTCCATTTCCTGCTCCTTAGCGCCTACAATACGGAAATTATCCTTATTGCCGCCGTAGTTGTTGGCAAGATAATCGTTGCTGTAGGCTTCGTGTAGCCACGCAAAGCCGTAATACTCGCTGTTCAGGAACACAGCCGCAGGACGTACCCTCTGTACATCTGGAAAACCTGCCTCAAAGGACAGGGTCATAGAAAGCTCATCACGAATACTCGCAAATTCACGGTCGTTAGCGTTATCTCTGAGAGTGATTCTGTCGTAGCGTGTCATGAAATTTCCATAAGCGTCGGTGTTGCCCTTAAAGAACGGATATTTGAATTTACCGTTATTCTCGCTGTAGATATTACGGGCGATTAGTCGCCAGGATTTCTGGGTATTGGCTCTTGAAACGCCGCCTACTACTCTGCCGCCTGCCGCCTGGGAGATTATTTGTTCTCCGTCGCCGGTAAAGGCTTCGACATACATATCTCGTTCGCTCTCACGTCCGCTGATATGCCAGTTTGCAGGAGCATTATAGTCGATTACTCCTCCGTCGTATTCATCGGAATTCAGGTATTCGTCTCTCATATAGCCCTCGGTTGCCACCCCGTAATAATAATCATACAGGTTGTATTCGTCTGTTGACAGCACGAATACGAGAGTAGATTCATCAAAGCGCTCAAATACGTTTCTTCCTACCACATAGCTTTTATGTGCAATACTTGTTTTTTCTCCGTCCTTAACCGCAACAGCCTTTATTGTAGTAGCACAAACATCGGATTTCGCTCTAATAGCTATCGGCTCCGAGTATTTCTTAGAGGTTTCGTCAGGATCGTTTCTGTCCGTGGTATAATATATCACGGCGTCCGGGTCATTACAGGAAAGCTCAACGCTGATATCCTCGTCATAGAAGGATTTTCCCTTTGAAAAATCAATGGTAATTTCTTCATTAACTACAACAGGCTCTTCTTCAGGTGCAGCAGTATCCTCCTTATCAGTAGTAAGGGTTTGTGACAGCTTAACCTGCAGGTCGCTGTGATGTGTCAGCAGGATAAGACTGACTGCGCCTACCGCAAGAACAGCAATTAAAAGAATAATAAGTTTTTTCATAGTCCTTATTCATTAAGCATTTTAAGCAAATCCTCTTCGCTTAAAACAGTAATCCCAAGCTCATTTGCCTTTGTGAGCTTACTTCCTGCCGCTTCTCCGGCTACAACATAACTGGTTTTCTTAGAAACGGAGCCTGAGCACTTACCGCCCATATTCTCAATCATTTCCTTTGCCTCTTCCCTTTTTAAGGTGGGGAGAGTGCCCGTAAGAACGAAGGTTAAGCCCGAAAGCTTATCGCCTCCTCCGACCTTATCATAGACAAGCTTAAGACCGTAGGAACGAAGCCTCTCTATAAGCGAAATCATTTCCTCGTCCTTAAAGGCGCTTACAATATTATCCGCTAAAACCTCGCCGAAGGTATCAATAGCCAGTATATCTTCCTTTTTCGCTTTAATAATGCTGTCGATATCTCCGAAGCGCTTACAGAGCAGCTCGGCGGAACGCCTTCCTATGCCCCTTATTCCAATGGCAAAAATCAGACGGTCAAGCCGGTTTTCCTTCGACTTATTTATTGCATCTATCAGGTTTTTCGCCGATTTCTCCTTGAATTTAGGAAGCTTTAATAAGTCCTCCTCCTTAAGCTCGTATAAGTCGGCAGGACTTTCTATAAGTCCGTTGCTGCATAAAGCTTCAACAATAGCCTCTCCTAAGCCGTCGATGTTCATAGCGTCTCTTGAAGCGAAATGTTCGATACGGCGAAGAAGTTGCGCCTTACAGTTAGGATTTATACAGCGAATAGCCGCCTCGTTCTCCTCTCTTACAGCCTTATGACCGCAGACAGGGCATCTGTCGGGAATAATGAATGGCTCGCTGTTTTCTGAGTGAGCCGCAACCTTAACAACCTCAGGGATTATTTCTCCTGCCTTTCTTACGATTATTCTGTCGCCGAGACGGATATCGAACTGTGAGATAATCTCCTGATTATGAAGTGATGCTCTTGTAACTGAGGTTCCTGCAAGAATAACAGGGTCGAAAATCGCTACGGGAGTAAGTGCGCCTGTCCTTCCTACGTTAATTTCAATTTCTCTGAGGGTAGTTTCTTTTTCCTCAGGGGGATATTTGAATGCTACCGCCCATTTCGGCACCTTTGAGGTTGCACCTAAAATATCCCGCTGTGAGAAATCGTTGACCTTTATTA